>NZ_JBKGHJ010000569.1:0-4810 GCF_046520365.1 Corallococcus sp. 4LFB | reverse complement strand
GGCGCGGGCGCGGGCCACGTCCGACTGGCGCGCGAGCAACTGGGCTTCCGTCTGCCCCACCTGCGCCCGCGCTGGTCGGCGCGCGCCACCAGCGACGTGGGCTCCATGCGGAACAGCGGCGTGCCCACCGCCACGCGCTGCCCGCGCACCACGGCGACGGACGCCACCATGCCGGCCACCGGGGAGGACATGTAGACGTTGTCGCTGACGACGTAGCCGGTGAAGCGCGGCGGCGGCTCCGGGACCGGCCGCCGCAGCCAGAGGATGCCGCTGGCGATGACGGCGACCAGGATGACCCCGGCGATGATGCCTCGCTTCGAGTGCTTCGACTTCCTGCCCGGTCCCGACACCCCAGCCTCCTGGCGCGGCCCCTGCCGCGAATGAAGCGCCCCCGGAGCGCGGCGGCTCCACGCTACGCCTGCCCGTCCCGGGGAGTCCGCGTCCGGCGCACGGGGCCGTCCGGGCCCTGTGTCCTGGCGTCACCTTGAGCACCGGACGTGCCAGCACTGAACGCCAGGGGAGCCCCGGGGGCAGGGCCCTCCCCTGTTCGGATTTCCGGCGCCGGCGCCGGGCCTCCGAACAACGAGGGGCGAAGCGGGAGCGACCCCAGGGCGCGCGGGCTGGGGCATCCGCCTTGCTTGGGCATAGGGTAGCGCCCACGGTCCAGGAGGACGCGCCTTGCATTCCCTACCCCAGCCCACGGCCGCCGGCGTCGAGCAGGTCCAGCGCGAGGCCTTCTCGCGGATGTTCCGGCAGGTGACGAAGGTGCTGTTGTTCCTGAGCCCCCTCCCGGTGGTGATGGGCTCGCTGGGGCTCATCGGCGACACGGCGGAGTGGCGCCGGTGGTGCGTGGCGCTGGCGTTGGGGCTCGTGCTGGTGGGGCTGGGGGTCGCGGCGTCGTGGCGGCGGCAGCCGGTGTTGTCACACGAGCAGGGCACGGCCCCGCCGCTGGTGGCGTTCCCCCTGTTCACGGTGCTGAACCTGTCGCTGGGAGGACTGGAGAGCCCGCTCATCCCCCTGGTGCTGCCAGTGGCCTTCGCCACGGCGATCCTCTTTCCACCCGCCAGGGCTCGCAGGTGGGCGGGCTACCTGCTCGCGCTGGTGGGCGTGCAGGCGGCGGTGACGTTCACGGGCGTGGTGGGGGACCTGGTGCCCGCGCTCTTTGGAGGCGGACAGCGCGCGGGGCACAGCGACGCCCTGCTCGTGACGATGCTCGTGGTGACGACGTTCCTGGTGGTCTGGGCGAACTTCATCGGCACGACGATGCGGCACACGTTCCGGGGCATGGTGCGCACGGCGCTGGACGCGCGGGATGAAGCCCTGAAGGCCCACGAGGAACGGGTGCGCTCGCTCACCACGTTGTCGGGAGAGATTGCCCACGAGCTGAAGAACCCGCTGGCGAGCGTGAAGGGCCTGGCGGCGATGATTGCCCGCGAGGTGGAGGGCCGGCCCGCGGAGCGGCTGGCGGTGCTGCGCCGGGAGGTGGACCGGATGCAGGAGATCCTCGAAGGGTTCCTCAACTTCTCCCGGCCGCTGCTCCCGCTCAACGAAGCGCACGTGCCCCTGGACGGCCTGTGCCGGCAGGTGGCGGAGCTGCACGAGGGCATGGCGGGAGAGCGGGGCGTGGCGCTGAGGGTCACGGAAGGGCCGCCCGTCGAAGCGTGGTGCGACGCGCGCAAGGTGCGGCAGGTGTTGATCGACGTGGTGCAGAACGCGCTGGACGCCGCGCCCAGGGGCACCACGGTGGAGCTCCAGGCCTGGACGCTGCCGGGAGGCGAGGGCCGCGTGGAGGTGCGTGACCGGGGCCCCGGGCTCGCGGAGGAGGTGCGGGAGCGCGTCTTCGAGCCGGGCATCACCACGAAGCCCCATGGCTCCGGGCTGGGGCTCGCGCTGTCGCGGGCGCTGATGCGCCAGCACGGCGGGGAGCTGAGCCTGCGCGCACGCGACGGCGGAGGCTGCGTGGCGGAGCTGCTCCTCCCGGCCGCGTCCCCCATGGCCGAGGCGCCGCGAAAGGAGGCCCTGTCGTGAAGGCACGCGTGCTGGTGGCGGATGACGACGCGGGCGTGCGCTACACGCTGCGCGGCCTGCTGGAGGACGACGGGCTCACCGTGGAAGAGGCCGTGGACGGTGAGGCCGCGCTCGCGCGCCTGGAGGTGGAGCCGCCCGTGGACCTGGTGCTCAGCGACCTGCGCATGCCGCGCGTGGATGGCATGGAGCTCCTGCGCCGCGTCGCCGCGCGCCCGCATGCGCCCCGCGTCATCCTCATCACCGCGCACGGCTCGGAGCGCACGCCGTGGAGGCCATGAAGCTGGGCGCGCTGGACTACTTCCGCAAACCCTTCGACGTGGACGACGTGCTGGCGGTGGTGCGCCGCGCGCTCGGCATGGTCCGGCTGGAGGCGGAGAACGAGCGGCTGTCCGGCGAGGTGAACCTGCTGCGCTCGCTGGTCTTCGTCTCGCCTTCGATGGCCCGCCTGGCCCTGCTCATCCAGCGCGTGGGCCCTCGCGACGTCACCGTGCTCATCACCGGCGAGAGCGGCACCGGCAAGGAGCGCGTCGCGGAAGCACTGGTGCGCGCCTCCCCGCGCGCGGACAAACCCTACGTGCGCTTCAACTGCGCCGCCCTCACGCCGGAGCTCGCGGAGGCGGAGCTCTTCGGCCACGCGCGGGGCGCGTTCACCGGCGCCGTGCGCGCCCGTCCGGGCCTCTTCCGCGAGGCCTCCGGAGGCACCCTGCTCCTGGACGAAGTGGGAGAGCTCGCCCTGCCCCTCCAGGCAAAGCTCCTGCGCGTCTTGCAAGAGGGCGAGGTGCGGCCCGTGGGTGAGGACCGCTCCTTCCCGGTGGACGTCCGCGTGCTGGCCGCCACCCACCGCGACCTGCCCCAGCGCGTGGCGGAGGGGCGCTTTCGCGAGGACCTGTACTACCGCCTCAAGGTCGTGACGCTCCAGGTGCCCCCGCTGCGAAGCCGCCCGGAGGACCTCGCCGCGCTCGCGAAACACTTCCTCGCCCGTCACACGGAGCGCTTCCGCATGCCGCCGGTGCCACTGACGCCCGCGCTCCTGGAGCGCCTCACGGCCCACCCCTGGCCCGGCAACGTGCGCGAGCTGGAGAACGCCCTGGAGAGCGCCGTGGTGCTGTCCCCCGACGGCACGCTGGACCTGGAGCTGCTGCCCGGCGGCGGCGCCAGCACGCCCCAGGCCCCGTCCACCGGCGCCACGCTGCGCGAGAAGCTGGATGCGCACGAGCGGGAGCTCATCCTCGCGGCGCTCGCGGCCTCCAGGGGTCAGCGCACGGAGGCCGCGAAGGCGCTGGGCATCGGCCGGGCCACGCTGCACGACAAGCTCCGCAAGCACGGCCTCTTGAATGAAGACGAGGAGCCGGAGCGCTGAAGGGTCACGGCTCCGGCGTTATGGACTCCGGCTTCACCTTCACCTCACACCTGTAGGGGCCTGAGCCCGGCCCCTGCTTCAGGTCATGACAGGCAAGGACTGGCAGGGCGGGGCTGCTCGCGGGAAAGGGAAAGCGGTCCTCGGACAGAATGCAGAGGGCCGAATCAGGCCGGTCCCAGTGACAGGCCCCGGGCTGCAACCGCTCCATCGGCAACCACTTCGCCTTCCGGCTGCGCCGCTCGTCGCAAACGTCCTGCGCGGTTCCCGGGCCGACACAGCGGAAGCCAGAACCCTGCTGGAATTCCAATCGCTCGCACCACCGGAGCTGGATCCGACGCTCGCAACCCATTCGCTCGAAGGGCCACACAGGGGTCTCGGACAGCTCGAAGGCACGGCCCTCCCGTGACAGCCCGAGCAGCACCTGGTGCTCCGAGTCCGACACCGCGCTCGCGTCCGTGAAGAACGGTTGGCCCGCCTTCCATCGCGCCTCCACATCCTTGGTCCAACTTGGGGAGCGCCTGGCGGGAGGTGCCCCTGGCGGCACCAGCAGGCGCCCCCCGATTTCATCGACATCACACACCTCGCAGCTCACGCTCTCGCGCTGGAGCGACACAGGCACCGGCGGCAGGACTCCCGTGCGAAGCCAGGTCAGCTCACTGTCATCCGGGACGACCGGCCGGCTTCTCGAGCACTGCGTGGTCCTCGCGGGATTGCCGTAGGCGTAGATCAGCCACACGCCCGGCGACACCGGCAGGGAGCAGTCGCCCTCACCGGAGAACGGCTCCCGGAAGACGGTCCCTGTCTTGACGGTGCCCTTGAAGGACTCCAGGACCTCCACGGTGTAGAGAGCCCCGGACGCGCCGCCCACCTGACGGATCCGGCCCAGGTAGATGAAATCGGCCTCGGACCGGGCTTCTCGCAGTTCGCCGCCAACGCTCCGCGAGGAGAAGCCGCACGAACAGGCCCACCCCGCCGCCGGCACCGCCAGCCATCCCACCAGCACCGCGATCCACCACGCGCCCCTGGACATGGCGGGAGCGTAACGCAACCTCGATGAACCCTGGCAACGGCGACGGCGTGGTGGGACTTCCACGTAGCTTCCCGGACGCTTGGCGTTGATGGGTCAGCCCCCGCATTGACCTGTCCGCACGGAATGACAGAGAACGCGAGAGGTGGGTGACGCCGGAAGGAGCGGGGGCATGCAGCGCGACAGGTCCGACCACGAGTCCCTGGCCCGCTGGGCCGCTGACTGCGCCGAGCACGTGCTCCCCCACTTCGAACAGAAGTTCCCGGAGGACCTCCGTCCCCGCCGGGCCCTCGAAGCCATACGGGCCTGGGCCCAGGGAGCGCTGACGATGAGCGAGGCACGCGTCGCCGCCTTCGCCGCGCACGCCGCCGCCCGCGACGCCACCGCGCACGCCG
>NZ_JBKGHJ010000568.1:0-4811 GCF_046520365.1 Corallococcus sp. 4LFB | reverse complement strand
CGTGCGTCGCCACCGCCACGAACTCGTCGCGCGCGGCCACGGCCTGCTCCGCCTGCCGGTACAGCCGCGCGTTGTCCACCGCCAGCGCCGCGCGCCAGGCCAGGTCCTCCAGCTGCGACAGGTCCCGCGTGCTGAAGCGCCGCGTGGGCGAGCACGTCGCGGCGCTCACCAGGCCCAGCGTGCGCCCGCGCGCCTCAGCGGGACGACCATCACCGAGCGCGGGCCCAGCGCCTCCAGGGCGCGCCGGTGCGCGTCGTTGACGGCGAAGGCGCGCATGGCGGCCTCGTCCACCTCGCCCACCAGCTCCGAGCGCCCCGTCTCCAGCACCCGGCGCAGGATCGTACGGGAGCCGGGCGGCGGCGCGAAGGGCATGGACTTCTCCAGCTTGGCCTGGAGCTCGTCGCTGCGGGCGCGGTGCTCCACGCGCTCCAGGTGCTCGCCGTCCTCGGCCAGCATGTCCACCAGGCAGTAGTCCGCCAGCTGCGCCACCACCAGCTCCGCCACGTTGCTCACGGTGGTGCGCCAGTCCAGGGACATGGCCAGCTGCGTGGTCGCGTCCGTGAGGAAGCGCAGGTGGTCCTCCATGCGGCGCTGCTCGGTGATTTCGCGCACCACGCCGCCCACGCCCAGCAGCTCCTTGCCGGAGCGCACGGGGAAGTACGTGGCCAGGAAGGTGCGCGGCTCCGGGCCCGCGACGTACTCCACCGGGTCGTCCACCACGGCCTCCTGCGACTCCAGCACCTGGCGCAGCAGGTCCTCGATGGGGCCGCCCGCCTCGCCCATCAATTCGCGGGGCGTGAGGCCCAGGTGCCGCTCCAGGGGGATGCCGTTGTTCTGCGCGACGACCTTGTTGAGCCGCACGTAGCGCAGGCTGGGGTCCACGAAGCCCATGCCCACCGGCGAGGCGGCGAAGAAGGCCTCCAGCATGGCCGCGGACGCGTCGCGCTCGCGCAGGGCCTCGCGGGCCTCGCGGTACAGCCGGGCGCTCTCCACCGCCAGGGCCGCGCGGCGCGCGAACTCCGTGGCGTACGCCAGGTCGCGCCGGGTGTAGCGGCGCGCGGGGGACGCGGAGACCAGGTTGATGATGCCGAAGCGCCGCCGTCCCACCGTCAGGGGCAGGAGCATGGAGGAGCGCGGCGCCAGCGTCTCCAGCAGCTGGCGGTGCTCGGGCGAGCGGGCCACGTCGTCCAGCCACTGGGGCGTGATGTCCGCGACGAGCACGGGCTTGCCCCGCGTGAAGACCTGGGCGAGCGGCGAGCCCGAACCCGCCTGCGGCGCGAAGCCCAGCGTCTGGTCCAGCAGCGCCTGCTTCCGGGGGTCCCTCGCGCTGAGCGCGAGCCGGTGCAGCGCGCCGTCGTGGCCCAGCACGTCCACCATGCAGTAGTCCGCCCACTCCAGCGTGGCCAGCCGCGCCACGGCCTTGAGCGTCGTCTCCCAGTCCAGGGACTCGGCGAGCAGCCGGCTCGCCTCGCTGACGAAGAACTCCGCGCGCTCGGTGGCCTTGCGCTCGGTGATGTCCACGTTGATGTTCACCGCGCCCACCAGCCGGCCCTCGGCCGAGTACAGCGGCGCCGCGGAGTTGAGGATGGTGCGGCGCGCGCCGTCCCTGCCGACGATGTCCACCTCCTCGTTGGACACGGTCTGCCGGCTCTTCAGCGTGCGCGCCACGGCCCACTCCTCGCCGCGCAGCCGCTTGCCGGTGCCGGGCCAGTACGCCTCGAAGGCGCCGAAGCGCTCCAGCCGCATCCCCGCCAGCGCGGCCTGTCCCCACAGCGCGCTGGCGGCGGCGTTGGCCGCGAGCAGGCGGCCCGCCGTGTCCACGATGACGACCCCCACGGGCAGGAGCTGCAGCACCGTGCTCAGCCACTCGTGCGGCACGGGTGTGGACTCCGCCAGAAAGGTGCCAGTCGGCTCGGACATGGGCGCGGAGCCCCCTTCCCCCGCGGGAGGTTCTAGGGTGGGGGTGGTGGGGACGGGGGACCACCCGACCCGGGTTGGAACCGGCTTTCCGGGAGTTGGCACCGGCCTCCACCCGGAGGCAGGGCAGGGGACTTGATTCGGAGCGGCCGACGGGGCGTCATTCGGGGCTTTCGTTCACGGCCGTGCTTCGGGCGGCCGGGCTTCAAGGACCGGTGGATGGCGATTGCGTGCGTGGTGCTGGACTTCGATGGGACCTTCACGGACGTGCTGGCGGAGGGCGAGCCCTTCCTGCGGCACTTCCAGGAGGCGCTGTACCGGGTGCTGGGGCAGGACGCGTCCCAGGCGTGGGCGGAGGAGGTCGCCGCCCTGCACGAGGGCGTGGACCAGTACGGCTGGGAGGTGGCGGGGCGCATCGTGGCGCCGGCCACCGCGGACCCCTACCTGACGGCCACCTGCACCGCGCACCGGCTGCTCCGGCGCTTCGGCAAGGGCGACGACGAGGCGGTGCGCACGGACACGGTGCAGACGCTGTACCGGGACGCGTACCGGCACTCGGCCACGGCCTTCAAGGCGGAGGCGAAGGAGGTGCTGGAGGCGCTGCTCGCCACGGGCCTGCCCGTGTCGGTGGTGACGAACGCGCACACGGAGCTGGTGGAGGCCAAGCTGGACAAGCTGGCGCCCAAGGGCCGCGAGCGGCTGCAGGTGTTCGGCGACGCGCGCAAGTTCCAGCTGGAGGACGCGCAGCCGAAGGACGCGCGGTTCGACGCGCTGCCGGAGGCGCTCCACCTGGACGGCGTGCTGGGCCGGCCGGTGTACCTGCGGCGCGGGCGCTACTTCTCCGCGCTCAAGCGCATCTGGGACGCCACGCACACGGGCCCGGAGTCCACGCTCGTCGCGGGTGACATCTTCGAGCTGGACCTGGCCATGCCCGCCGCGCTGGGCGCGCACGTGCAGCTGGTGGAGCGCGCCAACGTGATGCCCTACGAGCGCGCCGCGGTGGAGCGCCTGGGCGCGCGCGGCAGCGCCGACAAGAGCCTGCGCGCCATCCTGCCCCGGCTGCGCTGAAGGCAAACGAAAAGCCCCGCCTCCCAGCGAAGGGAGGACGGGGCTGTCCGTTACGGCACCGCGCGTGGGGCGCGAAGCTAGACCTTGGCGCCCGGGGTCGCCTGGAACAGGTCGTTGAACTCGGTGAGCGCCTTGTTGATGTTCGCCTTGATGTCGGCGGTCAGCTCGCGCTTGGCGACCAGGTCGGCGACGATGTTCGGGTACTTGCTGTCCACGAACTCCAGCATCTCCTTCATCCAGCGGACCACGTCACCCACCGGCACCTGGCGGATCCACCCGCGCTTGCCGGCGTCGTCCTTGTTCGTCGCGGCGTAGATCTGGATGACCTGACGCTCGACGGACAGGGGCTCGTACTGGCCCTGCTTGAGCAGCTCCACCATGCGGGCGCCGCGCGCCAGCGTCTCCTGCGTGGCCTTGTCCAGGTCGGAGCCGAACTGGGCGAAGGCGGCCAGCTCGCGGTACTGCGCCAGCTCCAGCTTCATGGAGCCCGCGACCTGCTTCATGGCCTTGATCTGCGCCGCGGAACCCACGCGCGACACGGAGAGACCGACGTTGATGGCCGGGCGGACGCCGGAGAAGAACAGGTCCGTCTCCAGGAAGATCTGCCCGTCGGTGATGGAGATGACGTTCGTCGGGATGTAGGCGGACACGTCACCCGCCTGCGTCTCGATGATGGGGAGCGCCGTGAGGGAGCCCGCGCCCTCCTCGTCGGACAGCTTGGCGGCGCGCTCCAGCAGGCGGCTGTGGATGTAGAACACGTCGCCGGGGTACGCCTCGCGGCCCGGCGGGCGGCGCAGGAGCAGGGACAGCTGGCGGTACGCCACGGCCTGCTTGGAGAGGTCGTCGTACACGATGAGGCCGTGCATCTTGTTGTCGCGGAAGTACTCGCCGATGGCGACGCCCGCGTACGGCGCGAAGTACTGCATGGGCGCCGGGTCGGACGCGTTCGCCGCGACGACCGTCGTGTACTCCATGGCGCCGTACTTGTTCAGCTTCTCCACCACCTGCGCGACAGTGGACTGCTTCTGCCCGATGGCGACGTAGACGCAGTAAACGCCCAGGCCCTTCTGGTTGATGATGGCGTCCACCGCGACGGCCGTCTTGCCCGTCTGGCGGTCACCGATGATGAGCTCGCGCTGACCGCGGCCCACCGGCACCAGCGCGTCCAGCGCCTTGATGCCCGTCTGCAGGGGCTCGTGCACGGACTTGCGCTTCACGATGCCGGGCGCCTTCACCTCCAGGCGGCGGTGCTCGGTGGCCTCGATGGGGCCCTTGCCGTCCACCGGCTGGCCCAGCGCGTTCACCACGCGGCCCAGCAGGCCCTTGCCCACCGGCACGGAGGCGATCTGCCCGGTGCGCTTCACGACATCGCCTTCGCGGATGTCCTTGAAGTCACCCATGATGGCGACGCCGACGTTGTCCTCCTCCAGGTTGAGGACCAGGCCCTGCACGCCGTTGGAGAACTCCACCAGCTCGCCGGCGAGCGCGCCCTCCAGGCCGTACACGCGGGCGATACCGTCGCCCACGGACAGCACGGTGCCGGTCTCGGCGACGGTGACCTTCTTGCCGTAGTCCTTGATCTGCTCCCGGATGATTCTGCTGATCTCGTCGGCGCGGATTTCCATGGGCGTCTAGCGTCCTTGCGGAGGGGGCGGCCTGGAGGAACGGGGTGGGGCCGCCACGAAGCTTGATGTACCGGGTGGCCCCCTATCACGGCCACCGGCCCCATCGCAACGCACCACGCGCCCGCGCCTTCCCCCACCCCCGCGCCCCTTTATCGCGGACGTAAGCCGGCGGCCCGGACGTGGGGGCCCGCCCGCCCGCAG
>NZ_JBKGHJ010000567.1:0-4840 GCF_046520365.1 Corallococcus sp. 4LFB | reverse complement strand
CTCGTCCAGCACCACGATGCCGTCCGGCGACGCCTCCAGGATGGCGGCCTTGCGCGCGTCGCTGGCCCGCGCCTCCGCGCTCGCGGCGGACAGGGCCCGGGTGCGCTCCGCCACGCGCTCCTCCAGCCCGCGGTTGAGCTCCCCCAGCGCCGCGGACGCCCGGGCCAGCCGCACCAGCACGACGATGACGTAGCCCACGAGCAGCAGCGACACGCCGAAGAGGACGACGCGCGTGCGCTCCGCGCGGGACTGGGCCTGCTCCTGGAGCTGGAGGTACGTCGTGATGAGGCGCTCGGCCTCGCCGGCGGCGCCGTGGTCCAGCAGCGCCTGGAAGGACGCGTCCGCGGAGCGCTGGAGCGCCAGCAATTCGCGCACGCGGGCCGCCAGGCCCTCCAGCACGGCGTGGGCAGGCTGCCCCTCCAGCGCCCGGGTCAGGAGCGCGAGCGAGGCCTCCACGCGAGCGCCAGGGCCTCCCCCCGCGCGCGAGAGGCGAGGAGCACCTCCACGCCCAGCGCCTCCACCTGTTCGCGCGTCGCGCCCGGGGGCAGCAGGGCGGCGGTGGCGGCGACCTGCCCGGGGAAGGCTTCGCGCAGGGCGGCCAGCTGCTGGTCCTTCGCGCGGGCCGCCGCCAGCAGGCCGCGCGAGCCCTCCAGCACGCGCAGGTACGCGTCCAGGGAGGCGGTGAGCGACCGCATGCCCTCATCCGGGAGGAAGTCCGGCGCCGTGCGCAGACTGCGGGCGCGGGCGGCCAGCGCGTCGAAGTCCCGGTCGGAGGCGCCGTGCAGCTCCGCCATGCCCACGCGCTGACGCAGCACGTCCTGTTCCAGCTCCGCCGTGGCCACGCGCAGCTGCCGCAGCCGGGTGCGGTAGTGGTCGTGGTCGGCGGTGGAGCCCGGGCGGCCCAGGACGAACAGGGCGCACAGGACCACGAGGGCGCCCGCGGCCAGCGCGGCGGAGCGTTTGGACAGGCGGGGCTCCATCAAGGCACCAGGCGGCGGATTTCCTGCGGCAGCGTCATGGGGTCGAACGGCTTGCCGATGACGCCCACCGCGCCCAGCTCCAGGTAGCGCGCCACCTCCTGCTTCTGGACCTTGGCGGTCATGAAGATGATGGGCGTGTTCGCGGTGGCGGGCTGGGCGCGCAGCCGGCCGAACGTGGTGGGCCCGTCCATGCCGGGCATCATCACGTCCAGGAGGATGAGGTCCGGGCCCTCCTGGCCCGCCTTCTCCAGGGCCTCCGCCCCTGAGGACGCGAGCACCGTCTGCCATCCCCCCACGCGGCTCAGGCTCAGCTGCCCGATGGTGCGGATGTCGTCCTCATCGTCCACGAGCAGGACCTTCTCGATTTTCGCCATGGGAGGGAGTGCTCCGGGAAGCGGGGTTTGGATCGGGGGGTTACGGGAGCGGGGCGCGAGTGGATCTCAGGCCGCGTCCGGCCCGGGTTCGCACTCCGGCAGGTCGAAGGAGAAGCGGGTGCCCGCCCCGGGGCTGGTGGTGAAGCGCAGGGTGCCGCCCATGCGGGCGACCAGCCCCTGGGCGATGCTCAGGCCCAGGCCGGTGCCGGGGCGCCTGCGGGTGTCCGAGGAGTCCGCCTGGGCGAACTTCTGGAAGACGCGGGCCTGGAAGGCCTCCGGGATGCCGGGGCCGTAGTCCCGCACGTCCACGCGAAGGGCGCCGGCCTCGCGGGTGAGCGACAGGGTGACGCGCTCGCCCTGGGGGGAGAACTTGATGGCGTTGGAGAGGAGGTTGGCCAGCACCTGGATTAAGCGGTCCTCGTCCACGCGGGCGCGGGCGTGGGGCGCGTCCACCACGACCTCCAGGCGCACGCCGTATTCGGCCGCGTAGCCCTGGTGGGCCTGGAGGGCCTGGGCCAGCAGCGGCGCCACCTCCGTGGGGGCCAGGTGCAAATCCATCCGGCCGGACTCCATCTTCTCCAGGTCCAGGATGTCGTTGATGAGGCGCAGCAGCCGTTCGCTGTTCTTGTGGGCGATGCCCACCATCTGGGCCACCTGCGCGTCCAGCGGGCCGGCCACGCCGCCGCACAGCAGGCCCAGCGAGCCGCGGATGGAGGTGAGCGGCGTGCGCAATTCGTGGCTCACGGTGGAGATGAACTCGTTCTTCATCCGCTCCACGCGCTGGCGCTCCTCTTCCAGGAGGCGGGCCTGGGTGACGTCCCGGGCGACGGCGTAGAGCAGCCCCTCCTCCGGGTCCGGCACGGCGTTCCACTGGAGCCAGCGCCAGGAGCCGTCCTGGCAGCGGGCGCGGTGCTCGAACTGGAGGACGGGGGCGCCCTCGCGCGCGCGGGCCAGGTGCCGCGAGGTGGCGGCGCGGTCCTCCTCCAGGGCCAGGTCCACCAGGGACGTGCTGTAGAGCTCCGCCTCGGAGAGGCCGAGGGTGCGGCTCCAGGCCTGCGACAGGCGCAGGAAGGTGCCGTCCATGGCGGCGATGCAGAGCATGTCCACGGAGACCTCGAAGAAGCGCTCCTGCTGCGTCAGCGCGATGCGGGCCTCGCGCTCGTGCAGGGCGTTGAGCTCCACCTCCGCCCAGCCGGCCAGGTCCGCGAGCGCGCCCAGGTCCGCGCCGGAGAAGTCCCGGGGCTGGGAGTCGATGAGGCACAGCGTGCCCACGCGGCTGCCGTCCGCGGCGCGCAGGGGGTGGCCCGCGTAGAAGCGGACGAAGGGGGCGCCCAGCACCAGCGGGTTGTCGTGGAAGCGCGCGTCCTTCAGCGCGTCCGGCACCACGAAGGTGGAGGAGGTGAGGATGGCGTGGCCGCAGAAGGACACGTCGCGCGGCGTCTGGGTGGCGGCCAGCCCCTGGCGGGCCTTGAACCACTGGCGGTCCTCGTCGAGGAGCGACACGAGCGCGATGGGCACGCGGAACAGGTGCGCCGCGGCGCGCACGATGCGGTCGAAGCGTTCATGCGCGGGCGTGTCCAGCAGACACAGCGAGCGCAGGGCCTGGAGGCGCCGCGGCTCGTCCGCGGGCGTCGGGGGAGGAAGCATGGCGTGCGCCCGGTGCTACCCCACCTGTCTGCCATTGGTAAGAGGGGCGCTCACGAAGGCCCGACCCCCGGGTCAGGAGGCCGGGCAGGCAGGCACCGGATTGCAGCCCGGCGGGATTTGTCGGTCCTTGTCGCCGCGATTGCCGCCTCGGCGTGGGCGTGAGGCCCCTGCTGGCCGTCCGCCCTCAGCCCTGCCCGGGCCGGGGGGCGTCCAGGGAGCGGTGGAGCACCGCGGGGGGCTGGATGCCCCGCTCCCGGAAGGCCTGGAGCACGCGGAAGTGCACGTCGGTCTCGAAGGGCTTTTCGTACTTGCAGTCGAAGACGTAGGGGCGCGCCTTCAGGTGGACGGCGACGTAGTCCTGGAGGATGACCTGCTTCGCGAGGACGGGGATGGACTGGTCCAGGTAGACGTAGGGGCTGGTCAGGCAGGCCTCGCGGATGATCTCCGCGGCGAGCTTCGCGTCTTGATCCACGCCGATGTAGAAGTCCATGGCGACCTGCATCTCCAGCTCACCGTAGTTGCCGCTGGAGGTGACGTCGGTGAAGACCTTGTTGTTCGGGATGGTGATGATGTTGTGGTCCAGCGTGTTCATCCGGACGCTCCTCAGCCCGATCTTGATGATGTCCCCGTACTCGCCTCCGTAGGACACCCGGTCGCCCACCTGGAAGGGGCGGTCGAACATGATGGTGATGCCCGCGATGAAGGACGCCACCAGGTCCCGCAGCGCGAAGCCCACCGCGAACGCGAGCGCGCCCCCGATGACCGTGAGCGCGGTCGGGTCCAGGCGGATGCTGAGGCTGGCGACGAGCGCGATCGTCGCGACGTAGATGAAGAAGCGGACCGTCGTCTGGACCTTCTGGATGGAAGGCCGCCGGTTGGAGAACCGCGCGCTCAGCCGGTCGCCGGAGTCCTCGACCAGGCGGATGAGGAACAGGGCCCCGATGAAGACGGGGATGGACGCCGCCACCCCGCCCCAGCGGATGAACTCGGCCAGCCGCCCGACGTCCGGGGCGTCCTGCGCCCGCGCGGGCAGCGACACCAGCAACGCCCCCACGCCCGCCAGCGCCCGCCCTTGAAAGCCGCCCCGGAGCGTCCTCATGGCGTCACCAACAGGTGGCGGCGTTCGAGCAGGCGGGTCGCGGCGCGCAGCCAGCGCCAGGCGACCCGCACCTCGCCCTGGTGTTCCTCGAAGAAGCCCTGGGCCCTGCCGAAGCGCAGGTCCTGGAGGACCTCCTCGGGCCGCAGCCGCGTCGCCTGGGCCACGGCCTCCGCGCTGATGGGGGCGAACTGGAGGACGGCCCGGAGGATGAAGAGGGACGCATCCGGCAGCTTCTCCAGCAGCGTGGGGTCGGGCACCTGCAGCGCGCGCACGTGCACCACGCCCGCGGCGTCCTGCGCCAGCGAGCTGCGCCAGACCTCCAGCGCGAGCGCGGGGTTGCCGCCGACGTGGTCCCAGAGCATCCGCTCATAGCCGGTGCGCTTCGCCAGGAGCGCGTCCTGCCGGTCCTGCTCGTCCGCGCTGGGCGGCAGCGGCTCCAGCAGGTCCTCGTAGCTCGGGAGGAGCGCCGCGCGCGCGCAGCGCTCCTGGAGCAGGGCCCCGATCTGCGACTCGCTCCAGCCCCCCAGCAGGTACGTCTCGTCGAACAGCGGTCGCGCGTCCCGGGCGCGCTTGAGCAGGGGCCAGACCGACGCGTCGAGGGTGAGGACCCACAAGACGCCGTCCGCGTGGTCGCGAGCGAAGGCCAGCAGCGCGTCAAAGGCCGCGAAGCCGCCAATGGCCGGCTGGATGAGCGCGTGCGCGTCATCCAGCAGGCACCGCGCGCGGGACGCCGCGCGGAC
>NZ_JBKGHJ010000566.1:0-4886 GCF_046520365.1 Corallococcus sp. 4LFB | reverse complement strand
CCCGCCGCGCGGTGGCGCGCTGCGCGAGCGGGCATCCTGGCGGAGGCGGACAACCGGCGCTGGCGGTGACGCGCTCGCAGGGGTCCGCGACGTTCGTGCTGGCGCAGTTCGAGCACACCGTGGCGGCCTTCACGTCGCTGGGCGAGCGGGGCCTGGACGCGGAAGGGGTGGGGCGCGAGGCGGCGGAGGCCCTGACGCGCTTCATGGAGACGGGCGGCGCGTTGGACGAACACCTGGCGGAGCAGCTGCTCTTGCCGGCGGCGCTCCTGGCGTCGGGGAGGCTGGGGGCGGTGACGCCGGGCACCACGCGCTTCACCGCCGCTCGCGTCACCGGCGAGCTGACGGTCCAGGCGGAGGTGCTGCGGCGCTTCCTGCCGGTGCACCTCCAGGTGGAGCCGGGCGGGAGCGTGGAGGTCCGCCCGGCGTGAGACGTGAGGCGGGGCTCGCTTAAGCCTCGTCCTCGGTCGCGTTGCCGCGGGCGCCGAAGGTGTTGGTGTCCGCCATCTCCTTCACGGTGCCGCGGTAGGCGCGGATGGCGAAGGGCGTGGCGACGAGGAAGACGATGCCCACGAGGCCAATGGCCATCCAGGGAATGGGCGTCTCCTTGATCTGCACGTCCTTGCCGTAGCCGTTGAGGTTGTTGCCCATGGCGCGCGCCTTGGCGGCGTCCTTCTCTGCCTGGGTCAACTCCTTGCGGTTCTGGAACTCCTGGGGCTGCCGGCGCTGGGGCTGCGCCAGGACAGCGCCGCCCCAGACGAGGGCGAGGACGAGAACAAGCCGGGGGAGGGAGGGGGAGGGCATGGGCCTTGAGCCTAACAGAGCCTCCCGGGGCGGGTGAACAGGGGTTGCTTCGCCCGGCGCGGGGCGTTAGGCGCGCGGGATGCTCCGCCTTCCCTTGCTCCTGCTGGCGAACCTCCTCCTGGGGCTGCGGCTGCTCCTGGGCCTGCCCTTCCGTCTGATGGCGGCGCGCAAGCGGCCCACGTGGGTCCGCTTCCGGCTCGCGGGCAGCCTGCCGTACCGCCCGCGCCCCGTGCCCCGCTTCCGCCTGGGCGGCACCCCGGTGGAGCCCGCCACGGTGACGTCCCTGGAGACGCTGGGCCGGGCGCTGAAGGTGCTGGCCGCGGATCCGAAGGTGGAGGGCATCCTCCTGGAGCTTGAGGGCCTGGGCCTCCCGGACTCCCGGCGGGAGGCCCTGCGCGGCCTGCTGTCGGACTTCCAGGCGGCCGGCAAGCGGGTGGTGTCCTGGGCGGTGATGGTGGACACGGACGCGTACCCCGTGCTGGGCGCGGCGGACGAGGTGCTGCTCGCCCCCATGGGCCGGGTGGAGCTGGTGGGCTACGCCGCCCAGGCCACGGTGCTGGGCGAGGCCTTCGGCCGGGTGGGCATCCACGCGCACTTCGCCCGGCGCGGCGACTACAAGACGGCGCCGGAGCTCTTCACGGACGGCAGGGTGTCCGACATCCAGCGCCAGACGCTGGAGTCCTTCCTGGATGAACGCTACGCCGTCCTGGTGGAGGCCCTCTCCAGCGACCGGGGCAAGACGCCGGAGGAGGCGCGGGCGCTCATCGACGCGGGGCCCTACAGCGCGAAGCGGGCGCTGGACGCGGGGCTGGTGGACGGGCTGGTCCACGAGGCGGACCTGGGCGCGCACCTGGGCCTGGAGGCGAAGAAGGACGAGGAGCCGCCCGTGCCCACGTACGACGCGTACCTGGCGACGCTCGCGTTCCCGCCGGTGAAGTGGCGCCGGCTGCGCCGCAAGCCCCGGCTGGCGGTGGTGGACGTGGCGGGCATCATCATCCCGGGCAGCGGCGGCGCGGGCCGGTTCGCGGCGGCGGACACGGTGGTGAAGGCGCTGCGGCGGGCGGGTAGGGACAAGCGCGCGAAGGCGGTGGTGCTGGCGGTGGCGAGCCCTGGCGGCTCCGCGCTCGCGTCCGAGCAGATATTGGAGGCGGTGAAGCGCGTGGCGAAGCAGAAGCCCGTCATCGCGTACGTGGATCAGGTCTGCGCGAGCGGCGGCTACATGGCGGCCATCGGCGCGAAGGAGATCTGGTCCGCGCCCCACGCCGTCGTGGGCTCCATCGGCATCTTCGTGGGCAAGTTCGAGTACGGCGAGCTGCTGGAGAAGCTGGGCATCCACCGCACCACGCTGACGCGCGGCGAGAACGCGGCCTTCTTCTCCTCGTCCCGGGGCTTCACGCCGCACGAGCGCGCCGCGCTGGAGCGCGAGGTGGAGGAGGGCTACCAGTCCTTCCTGGAGCTGGTGGCCCAGGCGCGCGGCCGGACGAAGGAGGAGATCCACCAGCGCGCGGAGGGGCGCGTCTACTCAGGGCTGCGCGCGAAGGAGGCGGGGCTGGTGGACCGCATCGGCGGCTTCGAGGAGGTCTGCCGCCACGCACTGGAGGAGGCGCGCGTCCCGTCGGACGACTTCGACATCGTGCGCTACGGCGGCGCCCAGGCGAAGCTGTCGCTGCTCAAGCTGCTGATGGGCGCGGCGCACCCGGCCACGTACGCCTTCTGCACCGCGGCCTGGAGCCTTCAGGGCTTCGGGACGCCCCAGCGCTTCGACTAGCATGCGCGGCATGGTCCGCTCCTGCCCGGTCTGCCCCAGCCAGACGTTGAACGTCGTCCAGGCCTCCGACGTGGAGGTGGACGTGTGTCCTCGCTGCAACGGTCTGTACTTCGACCGCGGGGAGCTGGAGCGCTTCCCGGACCGGCCGTCGCTCAAGCCGCTCCTGAACGCGGCGAAGCAGGCCGCGTCCCGGTGCCGGAAGGGGGGGCACCTGATTCCCCGCGCCATGGCCGTCTGCGCCACCTGTGACGGTGAGCCCGTGGGCTGTCCCGGCTGCGGCGCGCGGCTGGCGCTGGTCAACGCGCGTGTGTGCAACGTGGACCTGTGCTCGCACTGTGGCGGCACCTGGCTGGACGCGGGCAAGTTCGAGGCCCTGGAGCACGCCAACGTGACGGCCCCCAGGGCCGCGCCCGTGTCCAGGGGCTGGGAGGTCGCCCCGGCGACGGATGGGGGCGCGGACCCCTGGAAGGGCCCGGGCGCCACGGCCCCGCTGCCCCCGTCGTTTTCGCCCACGGGCGGCCTGGGCGTGAGCTCCCCGCTGGCCTGCGTCCACTGCGGCCTCCAGGTCTCCGTGCACCAGGCGTGGGCGTTCAACGGCGACCTCTACTGCCGGGAGCACCGCCCGAAGGGCGCCGTGTCGGGCGACAGCCTGCCCAGGAGCCGCGACTCGAGCACCCTGCCCAACCTGGACACCTCGGACGGCATCGACCTGGCGGACCTCGTCGTGTGGCTGTTCCGGCGGCTGCGCCGCTGACCCCACGCGCGCCGCCCGCTCGCCTGGCGCCCTGGCACCGACGGGAGATTGCCCACCCCGGGGCCGGGGTCTACCCTGCCGCCCCAGTGATGACCCGCCTCGCTCCCCTGAGCCTCCTGTTGTTGGGCACCGCCTGCGCCACCGCCTCGCGCGAACCGGGCTCGGTGGCGGAGGCGTACGCGAAGGCGCTGGAGGAGAACCGGCTGTCGGACGCCTACCGCCTGACGACCGGCGGCCCGGAGGGCGAGGTGGCCTTCCTGGAGGAGTACTCCGACGCCGCCGCCCGCCAGGAGCGCGCCGCCGCCGTCCGCACGGGCGCGGGCGTGCTGGAGGCCCGGGCCCCGTCCGTCACGCTGGCCCGCCAGGGCGAGGACTGGCGCGTGGTGGAGTCCCGCCCCACGGACGTCCCCCGGGCGGCGCTGAAGAAGTTCCTGGACGAGGTGGAGTCCCGCGACTGGAAGGGCGCCTGGGGCCTGCTCGCCTCGCCGCTGAGGGCCCGCTACACGCCGGAGCGCCTGCGCGAGGACTTCGAGCGCGAGCCCCTGGCGAAGGAGCGCCTGCGCCGCGCCCGGCTCCAGCGCGAAGAGCAGCAGCGCCACCGTGCTCCCCGCCAGCACCGGCCCCCAGGGCTCCAGCGTCGTCCCCTCGTGCCGGGGCGGATCCCGGTAGGACAGGTGCAACAGCAGCGCGGACAGCACGCCCACCGGCAGGTTCACCAGGAACACCCACCGCCACGACGCGTGCATCACCAGCCAGCCGCCAATCAGCGGCCCCAGCGCGTTCGCCGCGCCCCACGCGCCGGTGAAGAGGCCCTGGATGGCCGCCCGCTCGCGCAGCGTGTAGAGGTCCGCGCTGAGGGTCAGCGTCGTGGGCTGCAACGCCCCCGCGCCCAGCCCCTGCATCACCCGGAAGCCCACCAGCGCCGGCACCGACGTGGCCAGGCCGCACAGCGCGGACCCCAGCAGGAACAGGCCCATCCCCGCGAAGAACACCGGCCTGCGCCCCAGCCGGTCCGCCAGCTTCCCGCTCACCAGCACGCCCACCGTCGACGCGAAGAGGAACGCGGAGAACACCCACGAGTAGAGCGCGTCCCCGCCCAGCTCCCGGGTGATGGTGGGCATGGCGCTCGTCACCACCGTGCCCTCGAAGGCGCTCACCACCAGGGCCAGCAGCACCGCCCCCGTGGCCACCCGCCGCGCCCCACCCGGCCGCATCCGGCTGCCCGCTTCCGCCGTCACACCGCTTCCATCCATGCCCCCTCCTTACGCGCCGGCGGACCATGCGGAAATCGCATCTTCGGCATAGGCTCCTTGCGCATCCCGCATGACCTCCGAACAGCTCCGAGCCTTCCTGCAGGTCGCCCGCGAGGGGCGCGTCTCCACCGCCGCGCGCGGCCTGGGGCTCTCCCAGTCCGGCCTGTCCCGGCAGCTCCAGGCCCTGGAGGCCGAGGTGGGCGCGCGCCTCCTGGTGCGCACGCCTCCGGCCGCCGTCCTCACCGACGCGGGGGAGCGCTTCCTGCCGCACGCCACCCGCGCGCTGGAGCCATGGCGTCGGGCGCGCGGA
>NZ_JBKGHJ010000565.1:0-4889 GCF_046520365.1 Corallococcus sp. 4LFB | reverse complement strand
CCGGGGCTGGGCTTCTCCCTGGCGCTGTCCGCGCCGTGCCCTGGAAGGGCGAGGCGAAGGGCGGCCTGCAGCTGGCCGTGACGGGGCCGAAGGAGGCGCGCGTGGGACAGCTGACGAGCGTGCGCGTCCAGGTGGGCGCGCCGTCCTCACTGCCGCTGCGCTTCCAGCAGGACCTGCCCGCGGGCGTGCAGGTGGACCCCGCGAGCCTGGACGCGCTGGTGTCCTCCGGACAGGTGACCGGGTGGGACGTGCAGGACGGGGCGCTGAGCTTGAGCCTCGCCCCCCGGGAGCAGGGCGCCCCGGTGCAGGTGGAGTTCCGCGTGCTCCCCACGCTCGCCGGGACGCTGCAGGCGGGCGCGTCGCGGCTGGACGTGCCCGGCCGGCCGGACATCACCGCGTCGCTGCCGCCCTCCACCTGGGCGGTGCGCTGACACCCGCTGGCGCCGTGGGGTCATTCTCCACTCACGGCGCCGGTGCAGGCCCCTTCCGTCTGGCCGTGGGGGCGGGTGGAATGCGCGCCGGAAGCGCGGCAGGGGCCCGGCCCGGCAGGCGCTCCACGCCCGGTGCAATCGCTGCCCGCATGCGTACACTGCAAGTCACACAGCGGGTGTGAACATCGCGCGGCCGCGAGAGGACACGGATGGAGCTTGAAGGCTCCGAACAGGACGAACTGACCCACGCACTGCTGGGCGCGTTCGCCTCGGTGGAGGACCTCCACCGGATGGTGGAGGTGAAATGCGGCCGCAGCCTGGTGCCCCCCGTCGAGCGGGAGGGGGCGGCGCGGGCCCGGGCGCTCGTGCGCACCGCGGAGGCGGAAGGGTGGACGGACGTGCTGGTGCGCGGCGCGCACGCGGCGGCGCCGGGCCACCCGCGCATCCGCCGCTTCCTCCAGAGCTACCTGTCCTCCGTGCAACGCAGCGTGTCTGGCAGCGCGCTGGCGCGCATCGTCCAGCAGTCCCGGTTGGCGCTGACACCGGAGGTCTGGCGGGACCGGTTGACGACGCTGTCTCGGCGCGTGTGCCGCGTGGAGCTGGAAGGGGGCCGCGCGCTGGGCACGGGCTTCCTGGTGGCGCCGGACGTGGTGCTCACGAACTCGCACGTCATCGAGCACCGGCTGCTGGAGGCGCTGCGCGTGCGCTTCGACCTGAAGGTGCTGCCGGACCGCATCGCGGTGCACCCCGGCCGCGTGTACGCGGTGACGGCGTGTCTGGCGCAGAGTCCGCACAGCCCGGCGGACCTGATGCACCCGCGTCCGCGCGAGGCCACGCGCGAGGAGCTGGACTACGCCTTCCTGCAAATCCAGGACGCCCCCGGCGAGGACCGGCTGGGGGACCGCCCGCGCGGCTTCATCCCGCTGGCCCCGTCCGCGCCCACGGCGTTCACGCCCGGCGCGCTGGCGCTCGTGGTGCAGCATCCCAAGGGCCGGCCCATGCAGGTGGCGCTGGACACGTTCCAGGCGGTCAACCGGTCGCACACGCGCGTCACGTACTGCACCAACACGCACCCGGGCTCGTCCGGCTCTCCGTGCTTCACGCCGGACCTGGACCTGGTGGCGCTGCACCACAGCGGAGACCCGCGCCCCGGCCACGAGTCCGCCGAGGACGACGAGGGCATCCCCCTGGACACCATCCGCTCCAGCCTGTCCTCCAGCGTGCTGCGCCGCCTGGGCTGGGGCTGAACGCGCCTGTCCCAACCGGTCCGACAGTCGGACAGGTTCGTGCGGGGCGCCGCCGACAGCGAGCCTGCTACACGTCTGTGCACGCGCCTCGGCGCCGCGCGAGGTCGAACATGCGGGGCCGGGGGAGGGGACTGCTATCGTCCCCGCGCATGAGCCTTCCCGCTCGAAGCTTCATGGCCGCGAAGGTCCTGGCCCGCGCCGGCGTGACGCTGGCCCTCACCGTGCTCTGCCTGCTGCCCGGGCTCGCGGTCGCGGCGCCGCGCTTCGGCCTCGCGGGCCTGTCCTCCAACAACGAGGTGCGCCTGCGCACGTCCACCGCGCACCTGGAGACGGTGCTGCGCGTGGACCTGCTGCCCACGTCCACGGACGCGTCACCGGACTCACCGCGCGACGCGGGCGCGGAGTCCACGCGGGTGACGGTGCTGGTGGATCCGCTGCTCGCGGCGGACGGCACGCAGGTGCCGGTGACGGTGCGCGTGGAGACGATGGAGGGCGCGGCCCGGGTGCCCATCTCCGTGAGTCAGCCGGTGACGGTGACGCTGTCCGCGGACCTGCCCGCGCCCGGTGACTACCAGGGCCGCGTGGTGCTGCTGGGGGACGCGCGCGCGAAGTCACCCCGCTCGTCGTGCAGCGCGTGGCGTCGGCGCCCACGGTGCGGTTCTATCCGGTGGCGCCCGCGCGCGCTGGACGCTGGGGCCGTTCTCCGGCAAGGCCACGGTGCGGCTCACCTTCCGGGAGACGGCGGGCGTGGGCGGCGCGGTGGGGCCCGCGGCGGTGGTGCAGCTGGACCGCAAGGCCGGCGGCGCGGGGGATGGCGCGGCGCCCGTGCAGGCGCAGGACGCGAAGTGGTTCTTCCGGGGACCGGACGGCCAGCCGCAGGGCCCGGGCAAGGAGGGCGTCCTCCAGGTGCCCGCCTACGGGACCGGCCTCCTGAGCCTGGACGTGGGCGACCTGCCGGAGTCCGGCGAGTACACCGGCACCGTGCGGCTGCTGGTGCCGGAGGGCGCGGCGGTGGAGCAGGCCTTCACCGTCTGGGTGAAGACGCCCGCGATGTTCGGCGCGTTCCTCATCTTCCTGGGCGTGGCGACGTCCGCGGCCGTGCGCTTCTACGTGCAGCGCGTGCGCCCGCGCGTGAACCTGCGCAGCCGCGCGGAGGCCGCGCGCCAGAAGCTCCAGTCCCTGGTGCCCGCCCGTCCCCTGGAGCGCGAGGCCGCCGTGGCCGCGTCGCTGCGCCGTCAGGTGGACGCGCTCCTCGCGGACATCCAGCGGCCGCTGAGCGGGCTCGTCGTGCAGGACTCCGTGCTCGTAATCTTCGAGGCGCGCCTCCAGCTCTTCTCGCTCTGGTCGGTCCTGCTGCGGCAGCTGGAGGGGCTCAAGGGCGTGGCGCTGCTGGACGCGGAGCGCAAGCTCAAGGCGGTGGAGACGCTGCTCCAGGATGATCAGGCCAAGGCCTCGGACTTCTCCGAACAGGCGCAGCTGATGCGGACGCTCGACCTGGAGGCGGTGGCCCGCGCGGTGCTGGAGTCGCGGCTGACGGAGCTGGAGCAGCAGGCCCGGACGCTGGCCTCCCAGCGCGGGGATGATCCGGTGAGCCGCCGGCTCCAGGGCGAGCTGCCCCTGTACGTGCTGCGGGCGCGCCAGCAGCTGCCCGGCCCCGACCTGGAGGCGTCCCGCCGGCTGGTGGAGACCGCGCGCGAGGCGTTCCTCGAAATCCTCCTGACGGACCTGGAGGACGCCTTCACCGCGAAGGCGCTCCCTGGCGGCTTCACGCAGGAGGAGTGGGCTGCGCTGCGCCTGCGCGTGGGCGAACAGCTGGCCCGGGCGCGGGCCCGCATGTCCGCCAGCGTGGACGAGGCGTTCCTCTACTACCAGTCCGCGCACGCGCTGTACCTGCGCGAGCTGGTGGACAACCTGGAGGAGGCCCTGACGCAGCTCCAGGCGCAGGCCGGCGGCGACCTGAATGCACAGGAGGCCTGGCGGACGGAGGTGGACGCGCGGCTGGCGGCGGCGCGCGCGCACCTGGACAAGGGCGAGGCGAACCTCGCGGCGCCGGAGTACCGCGCCGCCCATGACGACTTCGCGCGCCACGTCGCGCCCTGCCGCCCCCGTCGCCATGGGCGGGCGGCTGGCCATGGAAGGCGTCCCCTCCGCCGTGACGCTGGACCCCTTCTCGCAGCCCGCCGCGCCGTCGCCCGCGCCGCCGCCGCTGCCCGGCGGGCCGCCAGCGGGAACCTCTCCCCCCTGCCGCCCGCGTCCACGAAGGCGAGCACCGACGTGCTGGCGAGCCTGGACTGGATCCCCCTGCCACGCTCCAGGGACTTGTGGAAGGTGGAGCTGGCGGTGCTGGGGGTGATGTCCATCATCGCGGTGCTGCTGGGGCTCCAGGTGCTGGACGTCTTCGCGCCCACCTGGGGCGGCTCCGGCGCGTGGATGACCGCCTTCCTCTGGGGCTTCGGCCTGCACCAGGTGGGCAACGCCACCTTCGACGGCCTGTGGGGCATGGTGTCGCGGCTGGAGAAGTAGCCTCAGGCCTTCTTGCCGCGGATGGCGCGCGCGGCCAGCCGGTCCACCAGCGCCGGCGCCACCAGCTTGAGCACCTGTCCCACGCGGCCGGTGAGCGTCATCACCAGCTCGCGCTCGCGGCGCTCCATGGCGCGCAGGATGAGCGCCACGCAGGTGTCCACGTCCATGGTGGGGCCCGCCTCGTCGCGGGGGCTCTGTCCCAGGGGCCGGCCCTCCGGGCCCAGCGCGTGCGCGCGGATGTCCGTGGCCACGAAGCCCGGTGACACCACGAGCACGTCGGTGCCGGTGCCCAACAGTTCGATGCGCAGCGAATCGAAGAAGCCCTGCATGGCGTGCTTGCTGGCGGCGTAGCCCGTCCGCATGGGCACGCCCGTCTTCCCCGTCAGCGACGACACGGCGACGAGCAGGCCCTTGCGCGCCTTGAGGTACGGCAGCGCGTGGAAGGTGCAGTGCACCGCGCCCAGGTAGTTGATGCGCATGAGGCGCTCGTAGAGGCCCAGGTCCTTCACGTCCTCGAAGCGCGAGTGCATGGTGATGCCCGCGTTGTTGACGAGCACGTCCACGCCGCCGAACGCCTCCGCCGTGCGCTCCACCAGCCGGCGGCACGCCTCCGGGTCGCCCACGTCGGTGGGCACCGCCAGCGCCTTGCCGCCCGCGGCCTCGCACCGCGCCTTCACGCGCTCCAGCG
>NZ_JBKGHJ010000564.1:0-4889 GCF_046520365.1 Corallococcus sp. 4LFB | reverse complement strand
GGGTGCCGGGATTGGACGGCGTCCGGGGCTGCGGGGGGCTGGGAGGGGCGGGTTTGCGCGCGTCGCTCATCGGAGGCGGAGTGTAGAGGGCGCGGTGCGCCGGTGGCTACTGGCCCTTGAGCACCTGCAGGGCCTTGCTGGCCACCGCGTTGTCGGGCTGGGTCTCCAGCACCTTGCCCAGCCAGCGCTCCGCTTCGCTCGCGGCCCTCTGGCGCTCCTCGGGGCGGCGGGCCTTCTGGGCTTCCTCGGTGTAGAGCAGGCCCAGGCGCAGGGCGAACTCGGTGTTCTCCGGGTCCTTGTCCGCCACGTACCTGAGCTCGCGCTGCGCGGCCGTGTAGTCCCCCTCCAGCTGGTACACGAGTGACAGCTTTCCCCGCGCGGGCGCCGAGTCCGGCGTCAGCGTCACCGCCACCTGGAAGGCCTCCTTCGCGGTGGCCAGGTCGCGGGACTCCAGGCGCAGGTCGCCCAGGCGGAACCAGGCCAGCTCCAGCAGCGGGTTGAGCGCCACGGCCTTCTCGAAGGCAGTGCGCGCCGCGTCCGCGCGCTGGCGCGACAGGTACAGCTCCCCCAGGTAGAGCTGGTTCTTGCCGTCCTGGGGGGCGCGCTCGATGGCCTGCTTGAACTCGTCCACGGCGCGGCCGGCGTCATCCAGCCGCTGGTAGGCCAGCCCCAGCAGGGCGTGCACCACGGCCAGGTCCGGGTAGTCGTGGAGGATCTCCTCGAAGGCGATGAGGGCGTGCTGGGGCGCGTCCAGTTCGTGCAGGTAGCGCATGCCCTCCTCGAGCTTCGCCTCCGCCGCCTTGGGGAAGCCCTGGAACGGATCCGCCAGCTGGTTCATCAGCGCCCGCGCGGTGGCGACCTCCGACGGCGTGGGGTTGCCCTTCACGACGGTGCCCAGGGCCTCCACGGCGCCCGCCGCGTCACCCGTGCGGGCCAGGGCCTTGGCCAGGGGCAGCTTCCAGCCCGCGCGCTCCGGGGCCAGCTCCACGGCCTTGCGCAGCGGGCCCAGCGCGGCGGCGTACTGCTCCGACTCCAGGCGGGCGACGCCCAGGCGGTAGTGGAACTCCGCGGTGGTGGGGGACAGCGTGATGGCGCGCTCGAAGGCGGCCACGGTGGGGGCGCCCGCGTCCCGGGCCCGGGAGAAGAGGGTCAGGCCCAGCATGTACTGGTCCACCGCGCGCTCGTTCTTCGCGATGGCCTGGCGCAGCTCCTCCGCCCAGGCGTCCGCGCGGCCCGCCTTCACCTGGGCCTCGGTGAGGGCGCGGGCCACGTCCACGTCGTCCGGCGTGCGCGCGTGCAGTTCGCGCAGCAGCTTCAAAGCCTCCTCGGGCTGGTTCCCGTCCAGGTACGCGCGGGCCTGGGCCTGGGGCGACAGCGCGGGGGACTGGGCCTGGCCGTGGCCGCAGCCGGTGGCGAGCAGCCCGAGTCCCAGGAGGGCGGCGGGCCAGCGGAGCATGCGGAGGCGGTTCGAGGGCGTCAGGGGCACGGGGAGCTCAGGAGGCCTTGGAGTTGAGGACGGAGGGGCGCTGGGCGACGCCCTCCTGATTCGGCGCGGCGACGGCCGTGTCCGGGTCACCGCCCTTGCCACCCAGGGAGAGGCTGTCGGCGATGATCTGCGCTCGCACGGCGCGAGCCAGGCCCTCGCGGTCGTTGTCCGCGAAGCCGGTGGTGTCGATGGGGCGGCCGATCTTCACGCGCACCGGGCCCGGCGTGATGTTCCACGAGTTCTTGGGCATCACGTCGTCGGTGCCCTCGATGGTGACGGGGCAGATGGGCACGCGGGCCTTGAGCGCGAGCGCGAAGGGGCCCTTCTTGAAGGGCAGGATGCTGCCGTCCTTGGAGCGGGTGCCTTCCGGGTACAGGAAGATGCTGGTGCCCGCGCGGATCTTCCGGGCGGCCTTCTCCAGGGACGCGATGGCGGACGAGCGGTCTCCGCGGTTGATGAAGATGTGGCCCGCGATCCAGAGATACCAGCCGATGAACGGCACGAGGCGCAGCTGCGACTTGGCGACGAAACGGAAGTCCACCGGCACGGCGAGGAAGTGGGCCGGGATGTCGAGCGTGGACAGGTGGTTGCCGACGTAGATGGTGGGCCGCTTCGGGTCCACGTTCTCCCCGCCAATGACCTCCAGCTTCGCGCCCCCCGCCCACAGGAGCACGGGCGACCAGAGCCTCCGGGCGACCCCGACCGAGCGCGACGGGTTGAGCGTCACGAGCATCGCGAGGCAGGCGAGGGGGAAGCAGACCGCGGACCACACCGTGACCACCAGGATGCACCACAGCTTGCGCAGCATGCGTCGCCTTTCCTCCTACCGGGGGGCCTGAGCGCCGGACGGGCCCCGGGGGTGCCGCTCACCGGTCGGGCAGCCAGACGGCGCGGCGCGGGCGCCGGCACGGGCTCCTGGACGTGCGGAACGGGACGGGGGCATGCACTTTATCTACCATGGCTCCCCTCGCCATTGTTTCTGGTGAATGCCGCTCGCTGGGGTTACAAGCAAGGGTGGCGTGGCCAGGAAAAAGTTCATCGCCATCGCGGGCAACATCGGGGCCGGAAAGACGGAGCTCACGTCCTTCCTGTGCCGGAAGTACGGCCTCACGCCGTCCTTCGAGCCCAATGACCAGAACCCCTACCTCGCGGACTTCTACAAGGACATGAAGACGTGGGCGTTCCGCTCGCAGCTCTTCTTCCTGACCCACAAGTTCCGCCTGCACCGGGAACTGGAGCGGACGCCAGGCACCGTGCTCCAGGACCGGACGCTCTACGAGGACGCGGAAATCTTCGCCAAGAACCTCCACCGCCAGCGGCTCATCGACAAGCGCGACTGGTCCACGTACTGGGAGCTGTACCAGACCATCTCCCAGTCGCTCCGGCCGCCCGACCTGATGATCTACCTGCGCTGCCCGGTGGTCACCCTGAAGGAGCGCATCCGCCTGCGCGGGCGCGCCATGGAGAAGGACATCCCGACCGCGTACCTCAAGCGCCTCAACGCCCTCTACGAGGAGTGGTTCGGGGCCTACTCGCTGTCGCCGGTGCTGGTGCTGGGGACGGACAAGCTGGACTACCTCACCAACCTGGTGGACCGCGTGGACCTCTTCCGGCAAATCGAGAAGCACCTGTGAAGGAGGTCTACGTCCTGGCCACCGAGCAGCCCGTGCCGCCGTCCCTGGAGTCGCTGCGCGCGGCGTTCGCCACGGACGAGGTGGAGTTCGTCCCGCACGAGGGAGACTGGGGCTTCTCCGTGCGGGCGGACGGGTCGGAGGTGAAGGTGGTGCTCAAGCCCCTGAGCGACGGCCGGCCGCGCGTCAGCCAGGAGCTGTTCAGCGGCAGCCCGGAGGCCTTCGCGCGCGTGGAGAAGGCGCAGGCCTGCTATGCGTTCCTGCTGGAGCCGGGCGGCGCGCAGCCCACGCTGCCCGTCTTCGAGGCGCTGTGGACCGTGCGCACGCTGATGGAGCAGGCGCCGGGCGTGCTCGTGGACCTGACGGCGTTCAAGCTGCACGAGCCCGAGGACGTCGTCGAAATCACGGAGCTGGACTTCGACATCCGGGACCACGTGCACCTGCACGCCATCGAGCTGGCGGAGGGGGACACGCCGCTGTGGGTGCACTCGCACGGGATGGAGAAGTTCGGCGCGCGCGACGTGGAGATCTTCCACCTGGGCGAGGGCGACCTGCTGGCCGCGGAGAGCTTCCTCCACGAGCTGTGCACGGACCTGGCGTTCGCGCAGGGGCCGGCCTTGCGCGCGGAGGTGTCCACCAGCGAGGGCCAGAGCTTCACCCTGGTGCCCTCCGAGGAGGCCCGCGCGAACCTGCTGGGCGTGCCGCTGGACGCCTTCGAGGGCCACGAGGGGCTGTTCCTCACGGTGGTGTCGCCGCTGGGCCGGCACAACACGGCGGAGCTGCTGGCCACGTACCGGGAGCGCTTCGCCAAGGAGCCGGCCGAGCAGACCCAGGCCATGCACGAGGAGGCGCAGGCGCTGCTGCCCGCGTTCCTGGCGCGCTTCCAGCGCAAGGGGTTGATGGAGCCCCTGACGTTCCTGGTGCGGGCCCCCTTCGAGACGCACCCGGAGGGCGAGGTGGTGGTGGAGAACCTGTGGCTGGAGGCGGTGGCCCGGGACGAGGGCTCCGTCGTGGGCCGGCTGGTGGATGGCGCGGTGCACACCACGGAGTGGCGCAAGGGGGCCCACGTGGAGGTGGAGGAGAAGCAGATCAACGCCCTGGCCATTGCCCGGGAGGGCCGCGCGCTCAACGAGTCCGAGCTGCGCAGTCTCCTGACCGCCGAACGCCCGATGTAGCGCCGCGCGTCCAACCCGACGCGTCTTGCCGGCGCCCCGAGGAGCGCTGCTAGGCTCCGCGTCCGAATGCCGGCACTCCTGCTGCTCACGGGCCCGTCCGCGGGGCGCCGGTACGAGGTCGTCTCCCAGCTGACCCTCGGGCGCAGTCCCTCCTGCGACATCCCGCTGGAAGACGACCAGGTGTCGCGGCGCCACGCGCAGCTGTTCCTGGACACCGTCGCGGGACAGGTGCGGCTGCGCGACCTGGGCTCCACCAACGGCACGCTGCTCAACGGGCAGCGGCTGGCGCTCCAGGAAGAGGCGGTGCTGCGGCCGGGGGACCGGATGCGCGTGGGCGCCACCATCGCGGTGTACGAACCGCCGCCGGTGTCCATCGTCGACGAGCCCTCCGGCGCGCCCGCCTCTGAGCCGCAGCACGTGCCCATCGAGGAGGTGCTGCCGCACGTGGGCGCGGCCGCGGCGATGTACTCGGCGGGGACGGCGCTCCTGGGCGCCACCAGCGAGGCGATGGTGCTGCGGCGGCTGGCCGAGGAGACGGCGCACGCGCTCAACGCGGACCGGGCCGCGGCGCGTGTTGAGCGGGCCGGAGGGGCTTCG
>NZ_JBKGHJ010000563.1:0-4904 GCF_046520365.1 Corallococcus sp. 4LFB | reverse complement strand
GCGGGACCTGCGCAGCGGCTTCGGGCTGCCCGCCCACGTGCGCGCGGCCAACTTCGACGCGGGCGTGAACGCCGCGCTGGGGGCCCGCGCCTCCGGTGAGTCCGGCATCGCGTCGCACGCGTCGCGCGACTTCGACCCCTCGCTCACGTGGGAGGCGGTGGAGTGGGTGCGCTCGGTGTCGAAGCTGCCGGTGCTCCTCAAGGGCGTGCTGACGGCGGAGGACACGGCGCGCGCGGTGGCGGCGGGCGTGGACGGCGTCATCGTGTCCAACCACGGCGGCCGGCAGCTGGACGGGGCCATCCCCCCGCTGGAGGCGCTGCCGGAGGTGGTGGCCGCGGCGAAGGGCCGCTGCGAGGTGCTGATGGACGGCGGCATCCGCCGGGGCACGGACGTGCTCAAGGCCCTGGCCCTGGGCGCGAAGGCGGTGCTGGTGGGCCGCCCGGTGTACTGGGGGCTGGCGGCGGGCGGGGAGGAGGGCGTGGGCCACCTGCTGTCGCTGCTGCGCGAGGAGCTGGCGCTGGCGCTGGCGCTCGCGGCCGGCCTCGCTCCCGTCGCTGGACGCGTCGGTGCTGCGGCGCAGGACCTTCTGAGTCGGCCGGGGCGGTCCACGCCCCGGCTTTTCGGCTAGGCTCCCACGCTGGAGGGGGTCTGAAGGCCGTGCCGATGCTCGTCTACAACCCAGGGCAGCCGGATGAGCTGTCCTACCCGCTGGGGGACGCGCCCATCACCATTGGCCGCGCGGATGACCAGGGCATCTGCATCCCCCACCGCAGCCTGTCGCGCCAGCACGCCCGCATCGAGCCGGCCGACGGGCGCTTCTTCGTCACCGACCTGCAGAGCAAGAACGGCACCTTCGTCAACGGCGTGCAGATCCGCCGCAAGGAGCTGCGCCCCGGCGACACGCTGACGCTGGGCGAGCTCGTCTTCCTGCTCACCCACGAACCGCCGCCGCCCGTGGCCCCGGGCCAGCCCGGCGCGGCGGCCGGCGCCTCCGACGAGCCCCGTCCCCAGCTCACGCGCGCGCTCACCCGCGTGCCGCTGAAGACGCTGGTGCAGGCGGTGTCCGACCCGGAGCGCTCCGCGGCGGAGGCCGCCAGCGCGGCCACGCGCGCCCGGGAGCGGATGCGCATCCTCCAGGAGGTGGCGAAGCTGCTGTCCGTCACGGACGACCTGGAGGCGCTGCCCGGCAAGGTGCTGGACCTGGCGTTTCAGATCCTCCACGTGGACCGGGGCGTCATCCTGCTCCTGGACGAGGACACCGGGAAGCTGGAGCCGCGCGTGACGAAGACGGCCGAGGGCACGGCCGTGCGCGGGCCCATCTACAGCCAGAACATCGTGGACTTCGTGCTGCGCAAGAGCGTGGCGGCCCTCTTCTCCGACGCGGTGAACGACCCGCGCCTGGGCGCCGCGGAGTCCGTCATCTTCAGCTCCATCCGCGCCTCCATGTGCGTGCCGCTCAAGCCCCGGGACGAGGTGCTGGGCGTGCTGTACGTGGACAACGTCTCCACGCCCAAGAGCTTCTGCGAGGACGACCTGGACTTCCTCGTCGCGTTCGCGGGACAGGCGGCGCTCGCGCTGGAGAACGCCCGGCTCTACCGCCGCATCGAGCAGGAGACGGTGCAGCGCATGCAGCTCATCATGGACGCGAAGCTGGCCTCGCTCGCGGCCATGGTGGGCGGCATGGCGCACGAGCTGCGCAACCCGCTCAACTTCATCAGCAACTTCGCCGGCCTGTCCGTGGGCCTCACGGAGGACCTGGCCGCGGTGATGGAGCCGCAGCGCGACCGGCTGACGCCGGACTCCGTGCGCGACGTGGACGAGGCGCTCGTGTGCCTGCGCACCAACGTCCAGAAGATCAACGAGCACGGCCGCCGCGCGGACGCGCTCATCCAGGGCATGCTCCAGCACGCGCGCCGCTCGCCCGGCCCGCGCGAGCCGGTGGACTTCAACGCCCTGGTCGCGGAGAGCGTCGCGCTGGGACAGGGCGGCATGCGGGGCGAGCCCCTGACCGTCCACCTGGAGGCCGAGTACGACCCGGCCGTGGGCCGGCTGGAGCTCCACCGCGCGGACGTGGGCCGCGTCATCATCAACGTCGTGGACAACGCGCTCTACGCCATGCGTCAGAGGCGCCAGACGCAGGGCGCCACGTACGTGCCGGTGCTCAAGGTTCGCACCCTCGCGCGTCAGGAACAGGTGGAGGTCCGGCTGCGCGACAACGGGCCGGGCATCCCCTTGGAGAGCGCGGCGAGAATCTTCGACCCCTTCTTCACCACGAAGCCTCCGGGGCAGGGGACGGGGCTGGGGTTGTCACTCAGCCATGACATCATCGTGCAGGGCCACCAGGGCACCTTCCGCATGGAGACGGTGCCGGGTGAGTTCACGGAGTTCGTCATCACCCTGCCCAGGCGGGGGGGACGGCCATCAATGGAGCGAGGCTCGGGAACGCGATGAAGAACCCCATGGACCCACAGCTGCTGGACGCCTTCCAGGGCCGGTACGAGCTCTTGTCGGAGCTGGGCGAGGGCGGCTTCGGCCGCGTCTACAAGGCCCGCCAGGTGACCACCGGCCAGAACGTGGCGGTGAAGCTGCTCCGGCTGACGGACGGCGCGACGCCGGAGTCCGTGGAGCGCCGCAGCGCGCGCTTCGAGCGCGAGATGAAGCTGTGCGCGCAGATGCACCACCCGAACATCGTGCGGCTCATCGACTCCGGGCGGGCGCAGGGCGGCGCCGTCTACTCCATCTTCGAGTTCGTGCCGGGGAAGAACCTGGCGCAGGTGCTCGCGGAGGAGGGCGTGCTGGACCCCGTGGAGACGCGCCACCTGATGCTCCAGTTGCTGGACGCGCTGGCGTGCGCGCACGCGCAGAACGTGGTGCACCGCGACCTGAAGCCCGCGAACATCATGGTCGTGCCCACCGGCGCGCGGCGCAACGCGCTGGTGCTGGACTTCGGCATCGGGTCGGTGACGGACGAACTGACGCGCTCGGAGCCCCAGCCGCGCATCACGTCCACCAATGAGTCGCTGGGCACGCCGTCGTACGCGGCGCCGGAGCAGCTGCGCGGGCAGGCGCCCACGCCGCGCTCGGACCTGTACGCGTGGGGGCTGGTGTTCCTGGAGTGCCTCACCGGCAAGCGCGTCTTCGAGGGCGCCACCGTCGCGGAGGTCATCTTCCAGCAGCTCTCCACGGAGCCGGTGCCCATCCCCCCGGCCATCGCCGCGCACCCGCTGGGCAAGCTGCTCCAGCGCGCCACCGCGAAGGACGCGTCCCAGCGCACGGTGTCCGCGGAGGTGCTGCTGCGCCAGCTGGAGGCGGTGGACGTGTCCAACCTGCCGCGCCGGCCCTCGCCCGTGCGCATCCAGCCCGCGGCCCCCAACGCGGAGACGGCGACGGTGGAGCTGTCCAGCCGCACGCCCAACGCGCTGTCCACGCGCGCGCGCCGCTGGGCGGAAGGGGAGCGCCGCCAGCTGACGGTGGTGTGCTGCACGCTGTCCGCCACGCAGACGGCGCCGGGGCCGGTGGACATCGAGGAGCTGGACCACGTGCTGGGCGCCCAGCAGGAGGTCTGCATCGAAATCGCCCGGCGCTACAACGGCCACATCGCCAGCGCGCTGGGCGACATCGTCCTCTTCTACTTCGGCTATCCGGCGGCGCGGGAGGACGACGCGCGCCGTGCGGCGCAGGCGGCGCTGGACATGGTGGCGGAGGTCCGGCGGCGCGGCCGCGCCATTGAAGCCGAGCGCGGCACGCGGGTGGAGATCCGCGTGGGCGTGCACACGGGCCTCGTGGTGTCGCGCGAGCAGCGGGACCCCACGCTCTCCGGCCTGGGCTTCGTGGTGGGCACCACGCCGAAGCTGGCCTTCCGGCTGTCCACCTCCGCGCCTTCGGGGGCCATCCTCGTCACGGGCGACACGCAGCAGCTGGTGCGCAAGCACTTCCCGCTGGAGCGCGTGCCCGCGTCCCCGAACGAGCTGTTGCCCCCGGGCCTGGAGACGTTCGTGCTCCAGGGCGCGGACGCGACGTGGAGCGGCACCGACGAAGCGCTGTCGCTGGTGGGCCGCGCGCGGGAGCTGGACCTGGTGCTGTCGCGCTGGGAGCAGGTGCGCGCGGGGCAGGGGCAGGCGGTGCTGATTTCCGGCGAGCCGGGCATCGGCAAGTCGCGCCTCACGCGCGAGCTGCGGGACCGGCTGGGCGCGGAGCCCCACACGTGGCTGGAGGCCCGCTGCACGCAGGACGGCGTGGGCCAGGCGTACATGCCCGTGGTGGACCTGCTCACGCGGATGCTGGACCCGAACCGCGACCTGTCACCCGAGGGCCGGCTGACGGGCCTGGAGGCGCTGCTGTCCGGCTACAGCTTCGATTTGCCGGAGACGCTGCCGCTGTTCGCGGCGCTGCTGTCCCTGCCGCTGCCGCCGGAGCGGTGGGCGCCGCTGGACGTGTCGCCCCTGAAGCACCGGGAGCTCACGCGCAACGCGCTGCTGTCGCTCCTGGCCGCGATGGCGGAGCGCCAGCCGGTGGTGCTGGCGATGGAGGACCTGCACTGGGCGGACCCCTCCACGCTGGAGCTGCTCAAGGCGCTGGTGGAGGAGGTGGCCTCGTCGCGGCTGCTGGCGGTGTTCAGCGCGCGGCCGGAGTTCGAGCCGCCCTGGGCCTCGTCGGCGGTGACGCAGGTGCAGCTGGGGGCCCTGGCCCGCGCGGAGGTGGAGCGCCTGGCCGCGCCGCCGCCGGAGGCCCGCTGTCCGCGGAGGCGCTGGAGGAGATTGTCACGCGCACGGACGGCATCCCGCTGTTCGTGGAGGAGCTGGTCCGCACGCTGCGCGAGTCCGGCGCGCTGGTGGAGCGCGAGGGCCGCTTCGCGCTGGAGGCGGGCAGGGCGGGCGTCGCGGTGCCGGGCACGCTGAGGGACC
>NZ_JBKGHJ010000562.1:0-4951 GCF_046520365.1 Corallococcus sp. 4LFB | reverse complement strand
ATGCGCACGGGCAGCCCGTTCCCGTGGGCGTCCCGGGCGAGCTGTACCTGGGCGGAGACGGAGTGGCCCGGGGCTACCTGGGCGTCCCGCGCTGACGGCGGAGCGCTTCGTTCCCCTGCCCTTCGGTGACGTGCCCGGCGCGCGGCTGTACCGCACGGGCGACCGCGTGCGCTGGATGGCGGACGGCACGCTGGAGTTCCTGGGCCGCATGGACACGCAGGTGAAGCTGCGCGGCTTCCGCATCGAGCTGGGCGAGGTGGAGGCCATCGTCCGCCAGCACCCGTCGGTGAAGGCCTCGGCGGCCGGGGTGCTCGACGATGGCCAGGGCGATCCGCGCCTGGTGGCGTGGTACGTGCCGAAGGCTCCGCTGGACGCGGCGGAGCTGCGCGCCTTCGTCTCCGAACGGCTGCCCGCGCCGCTGGTGCCCGCCGCGTTCGTGCCGCTGGACGCCCTGCCCCTCACTCCCGTGGGCAAGGTGGACCGCAAGGCCCTGCCTGCTCCGGATGCGCGCTCGGTCGCGGCGGCGCCCGAGCGGCCCGTGCGGATGACGCCCTTCCAGCAGCGGATCGCGGACCTGTTCCGCGACGTGCTGCGGGTGCCGCAGGTGGGCGTGCACGATGACTTCTTCGCGCTGGGTGGCCACTCGCTGCTGGCCACGCGGCTGCTGTCCCGCGTGCGCTCCACGTTCCAGGTGGAGCTGCCCCTGCGCGGCCTCTTCGATGGCGCCACCGTCGCGGACGTCACCGAGGCGGTGGAGGCCCAGCTCCTCACGCAGACCGACCTGCCGCGCGTGCCCGCGATCCGCAAGGTGGCCCGCGACGGTGAGCTGCCCCTGTCCTTCGCGCAGCAGCGGCTGTGGCTGGTGGAACAGCTCCAGCCCGGTGCCACGCCCTACATCCTGCTGGGCGCGGTGCGGCTGGAGGGCGCGCTGGACGCGGAGGCCCTGCGCCGCGCGCTGGAGGTGCTCGTCGAACGGCACGAAGCGCTCCGCACCACGTTCACGCTGAAGGGCCGCGACCCCGTTCAGCGCATCCACCCCACGCCGGCCTGGACGCTGCCCTTGACGGACCTGGGCGACGTGCCGGCCGTGGACCGCGAGGCGGCGGTGCAGCGGCTGGCGCGGGAGGAGGCGGGCCGGCCCTTCGACCTGGGCTCAGGACCGCTGCTGCGCACCCGGCTGCTGCGGCTGACCCCGTCCCACCATGTGCTGCTCCTGGGCATGCACCACGTCGTCTCCGACGGCTGGTCCCTGGGGGTGATGGTGCGCGAGGTGGCCTCGGCCTACGCGGCCTTCGCTTCCGGCGCGGCCCCGGCCCTGCCGGCCCTGCCCATCCAGTACGCGGACTTCGCGGCGTGGCAGCGCGGCTGGCTCCAGGGCGACGTGCTCGCGGACGAGGTGGAGTGGTGGAAGGAACAGCTCGCCGGTGCGCCGCGGGTCCTGGACCTGCCCACCGACAAGCCGCGTCCCACGACGCGCTCTCCGCACGGCGCGCTGCTGCCCGTGCACGTGCCTCGCGACCTGACGGACCGCCTGGCGGGGCTCGCCCGCGCCGAAGGCGCCACGCCGTTCATGGCGCTGCTCGCCGTGTGGCAGGCGCTGCTGTCGCGCTACAGCCGGCAGGAGGACCTGCTCGTGGGGGCTCCCATCGCGGGCCGCACCCACGGCGACGTGGAGGGGCTGGTCGGCTTCTTCGTCAACACGCTGGCGCTGCGGGCGCGCATCCGCCCGGAGGCGTCCTACCGCGCGCTGCTGGGACAGGTGCGGGACACGACGCTCGCGGCCTATGAGCACCAGGACCTGCCCTTCGAGAAGCTGGTGGAGGAGCTCCAGGTGCCTCGCGACCTGGGCCGCACGCCGCTGGTGCAGGCCGTCTTCGCGCTGCAGAACGCTCCGGCCGGGGTGCTCGAAGCGCCGGGCCTGCGGATGGAGCTGCTGGAGGTGGACGCGGGCACGGCGCACTTCGACCTGGGCCTGCTGCTCACGGAGACGCCGGACGGGCTGCGCGGCTCCATCGAGTACAGCACCGACCTCTTCGAGCGCGACACCGTGGCCCGGCTCGCCGGGCACCTGCGCGTGCTGCTGGAGGCCGCCGTCGCCGGACCGGACATGCCGCTCTCCGCGCTGCCGTGGCTCACGCCGGAGGAGCGCCAGCAGGTGCTCGTCGCGTGGAACGACACCGCCCTTCCCTATCCGTCCGACAGCACCGTCGCGGCGCGCTTCGCGATGCAGGCCGCGCGGCAGCCGGACGCCGTCGCGGTGGAGGACGGGGATGAACGGCTGACGTACTCGCAGCTCGATGCCCGGGCCAACCAGCTGGCGCATGTCCTGCGGGCCCGTGGCGTTGGGCCGGACGTGCCGGTGGCGCTGTGCCTGGAGCGCTCCGTGGGCTTCGTCGTCACGGTGCTCGGCATCCTCAAGGCGGGTGGCGCGTACGTGCCGCTGGATGCGTCGTATCCCGCGCAGCGGCTGAGCTTCATGCTGGAGGATGCCCGGCCGCACCTGCTCGTCACCACGCGCGAGCTGCGCGGACGGCTGCACCTGCCGGATGCGTCCCTGCCCGGCCTGTTCCTGGAGGAGCTGTCGCTGGCGGAGCAGCCCGCCACCGCGCCGGAGACCGGCGTGGGGCCGCGCCACCTGGCGTACGTCATCTTCACCTCCGGCAGCGGCGGGCGCCCCAAGGGCGTGGGCATCGAGCAGCGCGGGCTGCTGCGCCTGATGCACTCGGCGCCGTACACGCGCTATGGGGCTCGCGACACGGGGCTGCTCTTCGCGCCCGTGTCCTTCGACGGCTCCGTGCTGGAGCTGTGGACGCCGCTGCTGCACGGCGGCCGGCTCGTCGTGTTCCCCGGCAACGTCCCCGCGGGGGACATGGACACGCTAGCCCGCGTGGTGGAGCGCCACGGCGTCACGTTCATCCACCTGCCCTCCGGCCTCTTCTCTCAGTTGATGGAGCACCGGCCGGACCTCCTCGGGCGGTTGCGGGAGCTGCACGCGGGCGGCGACATCCTCTCCGCGCCGCACGTGCGCAAGGCGGTGGAGTCGCTGGGCATCCCCTTCACCAACGCCTACGGCCCCACCGAGTGCTCCGTGGTCGCCACCACCTTCACGGTGGAGCGGCCGGAGCAGGTGGCGCTGTCGGTGCCCATCGGCGCGCCGCTCGCCAACACATCGGTGTACGTGCTGGACGCGCGGCTGCACCCGGTGCCGGTGGGCGTGCCGGGCGAGCTGTTCCTCGGCGGTGACGGCGTGGCGCGCGGCTACGTGTCGCGGCCGGACCTCACGGCGGAGCGCTTCGTTCCGGACGCGCATGGCGTGACTCCGGGCGCGCGGCTGTACCGCACGGGGGACCTGGTCCGCTGGCGCCCGGACGGGACGCTGGAGTTCCTGGGCCGCGCCGACCACCAGGTGAAGGTGCGCGGCTTCCGCATCGAGCTGGCGGAGGTGGAGGCCGCCCTGCGCGACCTGCCCGCGGTGCAGGAGGCCGCGGTGGTGGTGCGCGAGGACGTGCCCGGGGACAAGCGGCTCGTCGCCTACGCGATGCCCCGCGCCGGGCAGGTGCTGGAGGCGCAGGCGATGCGCGCGCGCTGCGGCAGCGGCTGCCGGAGTACATGGTCCCGTCGGTGTTCGTGACGCTGGCCACCCTGCCCCTCAACCCCAGCGGCAAGGTGGACCGCAAGGCGCTGCCCGCGCCAGACGCCGCGTCCACCGGACGGCAGGGCCGCTTCGTGGAGCCCTCGCACCCGCTGGAGCAGCGGCTGGCGCCCGTCTTCGCCCGCGAGCTGGGCACGGACAAGGTGGGCGCGCAGGACCACCTCTTCGAGGACCTGGGCGCCACGTCCCTGACCGTGGTGCGGCTGGCCGCGCGCCTGCGCGAGGAGCTCCAGCGCGAGGTGCCCGTCGTCTGGCTGTTCGAGCACCCCACGCTCGAAGGCATCGTCCAGCGCCTGGAGCGCGAGTCCCAGGGCCCGAGCGCCGCTCCGCCCGTGGCCCCGGCTCCGGGGCACCGTCCGCGCGAGGCCCCGAAGGCGGGCGCGTCCGGGGGCATCGCCATCATCGGCATGGCGGGCCGCTTCCCCGGCGCGATGACGGTGGCGGAGTTCTGGCGCAACCTGCGTGGGGGCGTGGAGTCCATCTCGCGCTTCTCGCCGGAGGAGCTGGAGCACATGCCCGCCCTGCCGGAGGGGCTGGAGCTGTGGCACCACCCGGCCTTCGTGCCGGCCGCGGGCGTCCTCGACGGCGTGGATCAGTTCGACCACACGTTCTTCGACATGTCCCTGCGCGAGGCGCAGTTCACGGATCCGCAGCAGCGCCTCTTCCTCCAGACGGCGTGGGCCGCGCTGGAGGACGCGGGCATTGATCCGGACCGCTTCCCGGGCGCCATCTCGCTGTACGCGGGGGCCACGGGCTCCGGGTACACGGACGCCGTGCGCCAGGCGATGCCGCTGGACGCGGCGTCGTTCATGGAGCTGCACGGCACCGCCACGCACGAGAGCCTGGCGACGAAGACGTCCTTCAAGCTGGGGCTCACGGGGGAGAGCACGCTGCTCTACACCGCGTGCTCCACGGGCCTGGTGGCGGTGCACCTGGCCTGCCAGAGCCTCCGGGTGGGCCAGTCCGACGTGGCGCTCGCGGGCGCGACGCGCCTGACGGTGCCGCAGCGCACGGGCTACGTGCACCAGGAGGGGCTCATCTTCTCCCCGGACGGCCACTGCCGCGCGTTCGACGCGAAGGCGGGCGGCACGCTGTCCGGCAACGGCGTGGGCGCGGTGGTGCTCAAGCGCCTGGAGGACGCGGTGCGGGATGGGGACGCCATCTACGCCGTCATCCGGGGCTCGGCGCTCAACAACGACGGCCGGCACAAGTCCGGCTTCACCGCGCCCAGCGTGCAGGGCCAGGCCGCCGTCGTGTCCCAGGCGCTGGCCAACGCGGGCGTGGCGCCGGAGGCCGTGG
>NZ_JBKGHJ010000561.1:0-4988 GCF_046520365.1 Corallococcus sp. 4LFB | reverse complement strand
GCGGCGACGGCCCGGTGGCCCCGCGCGCGCGCCACGGCCCAGCGCACCGCGCCCAGCAGCGCCAGCGCGAGCAGCAGGTACACGGCCACGCCCATCCACGTCCACGCGGCCACGGCGACGATGAACGCGGAGGGCACCACGCGCGTCACGACCCAGGACAGCAGCAGCGGCAGGCACAGCGCCGTCAGCAGCACCTTGCCGGCGGTGCGCCAGCTCCGGTTCGTGGACGTGTCGCGGAAGAGGCGCCGGTACAGGTAGACGTGGACCAGGACCGACGCGACGCTGACGAGGAGGATGAACAGGATGACGCGCAACGGGCTTTCCACCATGGGAGGCCCATCCTGGCGCGCACGCGCTCCGGCGCAACCGGCACGCGCGTGAAGAAGCGTGAAGCGGTGGGGGCCCGGGGCTCCGGAGCCTGGAGCCTGGAGCCTGGCGACCGGCTACTTCCGGGCGTCACCCAGCGCGGCGCCAATCTGCTGCCACTCCTGGGCGTAGGTGCCGCGGGAGAAGGCGCGCAGGTCGTCCCCCGTCACCGTGCCGCGGGTGAGCGCGGTGTCGAGCGCTCGCACGATGGCGTTCTTGTGCGGCTGCTCCACGTACGGGTTGTCCTCGCGGAACACCTCGCCGAAGAGCGTCTCCAGGCGGCCGTCCTGCTTCAGCCGCTCCACGATGCGGTTCTGCGACGCGGGCGCGTCCGAGTGCGCGTGCAGCATGGCGGACGCGATGCCGCTCTGCGCGTCCGCGTCCGGGAACTCCGCCAGCAGCCCCAGCTCCATGTCCGCCTGGGCAATGGACTCCGCCTCCGCCGGCGAGGGCGGCGGCTTCACGGCCGGCGTCTGCGGGGGCGTGGGGCGGGCGGAGGCAGGGGCGGGGCGCGAGGGCTCGAAGTCGCTGCGGCCCTGGAACGAGCGCACGTTGGCGTTGGCGGGCGTCCGGCCCTGGGCGGCCCCCGGCTTGCCGTCGCGCGTGACGTCGCTCCGCTCGGACCGCTCGAACTCCGAGCGCTTCGGGGGAAGGGACGGGCGGTTGCCACCATCGACGCGAGACATGGGGGGACTCCAGGAGCGGGGGAAGGGGCCCGTCGCGGTACTCGCGCCGGGTTGCGCACCTACATCCGTTATCGGATCTGCCTTCCCCCAGGTTGCGTGGCCTGGGGGTCCACAACCCCCGCCCGGCTGCCCGCCTGCCGCGTCAAACCCCCCTCCCAATCCTGGATCATCCAGCCTTGGCCGCCTTCCTCCCGGGCCAAACCCTTGAATCCACGGGACTTTCATTCCGGACGGAAATCCGGCCCCTCGCCGCGCCGCGTCACCCCGCGGGCGAGAAGATTTCTTCCAGGCCGGCCGGGAGGCTGGTCTGCCACGCGGGGTAATTATGGCCCCCGCTGTAGGGCCGGTACGTGACGCGGTGGCCCGTGGCGTCGAGGACGGGCAGCAGGCGCTGGTTGCCGTCCTGGAGGCCCTCGAAGCGGCCGCAGTCCAGCCAGACGTGCAGGGGCGGCTGGTTCGTGCGCCGGGCCAGGTCGAAGACGACCATGTCGGTGCCCTCGATGGAGAAGGCGCCGGACTGGGACAGCACGCGGCCGAAGACGCGCGGCAGGCGCTGGGCGGCGTAGAGCGCCATCAGCCCGCCCAGGGACGAGCCCAGCACCGCGTGCGCGCCCGGCGTGCGCTGCGCGTCCACCAGCGACAGGTGCTCGCGGGCCAGCGGCAGCACGCGCTGCGCGAGGAAGGCCACGGTGGCCTCGCTGCACGCGTACTCGGTGGTGCGGGCCGGGCCGCCGTTGGCCACGAAGGCCATGGCCACCGGGCGCATGCGGCCCGCGGCGACCAGGTTCTCCACCAGCGTGGGCAGTTGCACGCGCTTCAAGTAGTCGTCGCCGTCCAGCACCACCATGAGCGGCACGGGGCCCTTCACGGGCGGCGCGTAGAGGGCCACCGCGCGCTTGCTGCCCACGGCCCACTCGTGCGTCGCCAGCTGGTGGCGCGTCAGGCGGCCCCTGGGCACGCCGCGGAGGCGCCGGCCCAGCGGCGTGGCTTCACCCTTCGGCATCCAGAAGCAGTGGTTGAAGCCGCCGAAGCCGTTGTCGGAGCGGCGCGGGTTGAGGGCGTCGCGCACGCGGCGGCCCTTCGCGTCCTGGAGGGCGTACTCGACGTAGGCGTCCTCGGGCAGCGCCAGCGAGCGCGCCCACAGCCCCCTGCCCACGCGCTCCAGGGGCAGGGGCGTGCCGCGCCAGTCCTGGAAGTCCCCCTGGAGGAAGACGGGGCGGGGCCCCTTCCACACGAAGGTGGCGGTGGCTCCGTCGATGAGCGGCGTGCCCTCTGTGCGCGCGCGGGCTTCCAGCGTCCGGGTGTCGTCCATGCGTGGCGCGCACTGTACGCACCCGTGCGCGCGAGCCCGGGGCCCGGCGCGGCGTCCCCGTCCACCCGCCGACATCGCGGGCGGGGGGCCTCGGCTCAGGGCGACAGCAGGTCGCGCAGCGCTCCAGCGAGCGCCGGGTAACGGAACTGGAAGCCCGCCTCCAGCGCGCGCTGGGGCATCACCCGCTGGCCCTCCAGCGCCACGCGCGCCATCTCCCCGAAGCGCGCCTTGAGGACCAGCCCCGGCACCGTCAGCGCCGCGGGCCGGTCCAGCACCGCGCCCAGCGTGTGCGCGAAGGTCGCGTTGGTGACGGGCTCCGGCGACGTGGCGTTCACCGGGCCGGACAGCGTGGGGTGCTCCAGCGCGAAGCGCATCAGCCCGAAGAGGTCCTCGCGGTGCACCCAGCTGACGTACTGGTGGCCGTGGCCCACCTTCGCGCCCGCGCCCATGCGGAACACCGGCAGCATCCGGTGCAGCACGCCGCCCGCCGGGTGCAGCACCACGCCGATGCGCAGCCGCACCGTGCGGATGCCCGCCTCCTGCGCGCGCAGGGCCTCCGCCTCCCAGCCCTGGCACACGTGGGCGAGGAAGTCGTCCCCGGGCGCGTCCTCCTCCGTCAGCGTCAGCCCGCGCGCGCGCCGCCGTAGAAGCCCACCGCCGACGCGCAGACGAAGTGCCGCACGCAGCCGGCCTGCTTCATCGCCTCCACCAGCACGCGCGTGCCCTCCACCCGGCTGGCGTGGATGCGGTGCTTGGCCTCGTGTGTCCAACGTTGGTCCACCGGCTCCCCGGCCAGGTGCACCACCCCTTCCGCCCCCGCCAGCGCGTCCGGCGACAGCGGCGTGCTGCCGTCGAAGTAGGAGCCCGTCACCCGGAGGCAGCCGGCCGAGCGCGTGTTCCACGTTCCGGCTGAGCACGTGCACCGTGTGACCCGCCTCCAACAAACCCTGTACAAGGCCTGGACCGAGGAAGCCGGTGGCGCCCGTGCAGGTCACCCTCACGGGTGGGCCTCCGGCTCCCGCCCGGCGGTCAGGTCCTGGCCCACCAGCTGGCTCAGGGTGGTGAAGAAGCGGTCCTGGTCCTCCGGCTTCATGCGGCCGGAGTACCGGAAGACGGGGGTGCCCTCCGCGTCCAGCAGCATCACCGTGGACGTCTTGGTGGGCAGCTTCCACGGCGCCAGGCCCAGGGTGCCCTTCAGGTCCACCAGGATGGGCACGCCGGCCTTCTTCTCCTCGTCGCGCACGTACGACAGGGCGATCTCCCGGGCGGGGAAGAAGTCGTACTTCTCCAGGTTGGCGACCGCCACCACGAAGGCGCTCTGGAGCAGGCCCCGTTCCCGTCCCCGGGCGAACAGCTCCGCCTTCAAGGGAGCGTTGAGTGTCGTGGAGTCCTTGTCCTCGTAGAAGAGGATGACGGGTTTCCCACGCCACCGGGCCAGCTGGACGCGCTCTCCCTTGGAGGTGCTTAACGTCGCGTCCACCGGCTCCGGATCCGGAGGGGCGCCGCCCGCGCTCCCCGCCGCCAGGGTCACCGTCAACGCACCTGTGATCCATGCCTTCATCGGGAGCCTCCCGTGTACAAGGTTTTTGCAAACCTTAGACATAGCCTTGACAATCTCTGTACGCAAACGCTACCTCTAGGTGGAAAGGCTGCTGCCGTGCTCCCGCCTTCGGAGATCCGCTGTATGGCCACCCTGCTTCCCAACGTGCAGCAGACCTCCGCCGGAGCCGCATACCCCGAGCAAGCCTGGCTGCAGCTCGTGCAGGCGCAGGTGGAAGCGGCGCTCGCCCAGCTGTTCGAGCTGCCGGATGAACAAGGCCTGGACGCACGTTGGACACAGGCGCAGGCGCAGACGCGGGCCTATGCGCTGCGGCCGGCGAAGCGGCTGAGGCCCGCGCTGGTGCTGGCGGGGCACGGACTGGCCCGCGGGAGCACCTCGGTGCCGCCGGGGCTGTGGCGCTTCGCCGCCGGGCTGGAGCTCCTGCACACGTTCCTGCTCATCCACGACGACGTGGCGGATCAGGCGGAGCTGCGCCGGGGCGGGCAGGTGCTGCACCGGATGCTGGCCCCGGGCCGGCCGGGGGAAGACCTGGCCGTGGTGATGGGGGACCACCTCTTCGCGCGCTCGCTGGAGGCGATGCTGGAGTCGGGCATGCCGGGCGCGTCGCGCGTGGCGCGCTACTACCTGGGGGTGTGCCGGCACACGGCCGCCGGGCAGTACCTGGACCTGGACCTGGCGCGCGTGCCGCTGGCGGAGGTGACGCTCTTCCAGACGCTGCGCGTGGCGCACCTCAAGACGGCGCGCTACGGCTTCTGCGCCCCGCTGGTGTGCGGCGCGATGCTGGGCGGCGCGGATCCGCTGCTCCAGCAGGGCCTGGAGCGGGTGGGGCGCTCGGTGGGGCTCGCGTACCAGCTGCGCGACGACCTCATCGGCCTGTACGGCGACGCGTCCGTGGCGGGCAAGGCGTCCGACGGCGACTTCACGCAGGCCAAGCGCACCTTCCCGGTGGTGGCCGCGTACGTGCGCGCCACGCCCGAGGGCCGCGAGGAGCTGGAGCGGCTGTGGGCGCTGCCGGTGGAGTGCAAGGACGACGCGGCGCTCGCGCGCGCCCGGGAGCTGGTGG
>NZ_JBKGHJ010000560.1:0-4997 GCF_046520365.1 Corallococcus sp. 4LFB | reverse complement strand
GCGTCGCGGGTCGCCGGAGGCGGCGTCGCCGCGCGGCGGCCGCCGGTGCTCCGGGCGCTCCCCTTGAGCTTCAACTCGTAGTCGCCCAGCAGCACCTGCGAGCCCGGCGTCAGCGCCGTGGGCCCCTCGATGCGCTCACCGTCCACGAAGGTGCCGTTCTGGCTGCCTCCGTCCTCGATGTAGACGGCGCCGCCCTCCACGTAGACGCGCGCGTGCTGCCGCGACACGCCGCCCTCCGTCAGGACCAGGTCATTGCCCTGCTGGCGGCCAATCTTCAGCTCGCCAGCGATTGCGTGCTCGTGCTCAGTGCCGTCAGGGTGACGGACGACCAGGGTTGGCATGGGCGCGTCAGTCCTCGCGGAAGATGCTCATGTTCACGGGGATGCCCTTGCGCTGGAGCTCGTCGTAGAACTTCGGGACGAAGCCCGATGCCACGTACCGCCCGCGCACCTTGTGGTCCTCGGTGAAGCCGTCCTGCTTGTAATAGAAGATGTCCTGCAGGGTCACGATGTCGACCTCCATGCCGGACACCTCCGTGATGAAGCAGATCTTGCGGGAGCCGTCGGAGAAGCGCGTCTGCTGCACGATGAGGTGCACCGCGCTGGCGATCTGCTCGCGGATGGCCTTCACCGGCAGCTCCATGCCGGACATGAGCACCATCGTCTCCAGCCGCGCGATGGCGTCACGCGGCGTGTTCGCGTGCAGCGTGGTGAGCGAACCGTCGTGGCCGGTGTTCATGGCCTGGAGCATGTCCAGCGTCTCGCCGGAGCGGCACTCGCCCACGACGATGCGGTCCGGCCGCATGCGCAGGCAGTTCTTCACCAGCTCGCGGATGGTGATGGCGCCCTTGCCTTCCAGGTTGGGCGGGCGGCTCTCCAGCTGCACCCAGTGGTCCTGCGGCAGCTGAAGCTCCGCCGCGTCCTCCACCGTGATGATGCGCTCCCCCTCCGGGATGAACGAGCTGATGATGTTCAGCGTCGTCGTCTTCCCGGAGCCCGTGCCGCCGGAGATGACGATGTTGCGGCGCGCGGTGACGCACATCTCCAGGAACTCGGCCATCTGCGCGGTGACGGTCTTGTACTTGATGAGGTCCTGGATCTTCAGCGCGTCCTTCTTGAACTTGCGGATGGTGATGCAGGGGCCCTTGAGCGCCAGCGGCGGGATGATGGCGTTCACGCGGCTGCCGTCCTTGAGGCGCGCGTCCACCAGCGGGCTGGACTCGTCGATGCGCCGGCCAATGGGCGCCACGATGCGCTCGATGACGCCGAGCACCGCCTGGTTGGAGGAGAACGTCTTCTCCGACAGGGTCAGCTTGCCCTTGCGCTCGATGTAGATCTGGTTGGCGTGGTTCACCATGATCTCGCTGATCTCTTCCGACGCGAGGAACGCCTCCAGGGGCCCCAGGCCCAGCGCCTCGTTGATGACGTCGGTGAGCAGCTCCTCGCGGTCCACGTCCGTCGGAAGCTCTCCGTCCGCCTCCATCTGGTCGATGATGTCCCGGATGGCCTTTTCAGTGCGGCGCCAGAGCTCCTCGTCCCCGAGCCGGTCCATGTCCATGCGGCGCAGGTCCAGGTACTCGATGAGCCGGTCGTGGATCTCCTTCTGGAGCCGCGAGTAGCGCTCCAGCCGGGGGTCCACCTTGCGCTTGTTCTTCGCCATGGCGGCGGCCATGGACGCGGGCATGCGGCTGGGAGCGGCGGGGGCGGGCGCGGGCTCCTCCTCCTCGTAGGGCTCCTCCTCCTCGTAGGCCTCTTCCTCCTCGTAGGCCTCCTCGCCCTGCTCCTCGTCGTACCCCTCGTCCTGGGGCGCGTCCTCCAGCGCCTCCACGTTGAGGATGTAGTCGCCGATGGAGACCTGGTCGGTGGGCTTGAGCACCATGGGACCGGCGATCTTCTTGCCGTTCACGAAGGTGCCGTTCGTGGACTTCATGTCCACGATGATGAAACGCCCGTCCTTTTCGACGATGCGGGAGTGGGTCTTGGAGACGTTCCCCTTGGCGAGCACGATGTCGTTGCCAGCGAGCCGGCCGATCGTGATCTCGTTCTTGGGGTACTCCCGCTGCTCCGACCCGCCGCCCTTCTCCGTCAGCGTGATGAGAAACATGGGCCGGGATGCTACCAAGCCCTCCTACGACCTCAAAGACTCCTGCGGCGCTCGCCCGCCTGCTGCCCGGTAACGAACGGGCCGGCACCCTCCCCCGCTGAAGCAGGGATGGGGCCGGCCCGGAGCCGACGTGAGGGCCGTGGGGGCCTCAGTCGAAGATGTTGAAGTTCACCTCGGAGCGGGCCTGCTTGTAGCGGGTCTTCACGTCCTCGATGATGCTGCGGACCTTGTCGGAGTCCGGGTTCACGATGCGCGGGGTGACGAAGATCACCAGCTCGCGCTTGGTGGAGTCGAACGCGCGGTTCTTGAACAGCTCGCCCACGATGGGGATGTGACCCAGGCCCGGCAGCTTCGCGACGGCCTTCTGCTCGTCGTGGCTGAACACGCCCGACAGCACGATGGTCTCACCGTGGCGCACGGTGACGTTCGTCTTCACCTTGCGGGTGCGGAAGCCGGGGATGGCGGACGAACCACCGAAGGACACGGACACGGAGGTGTCGATTTCAGAGGCCTCCGCCTCCACCTCCGTCTGGATGTTGCCGTTGCGGTCCGCGGTGGGGCGGATGTTCAGGATGACGCCGTAGGGCTTGTACTCCACCGTGAACTGCGTGTTGGTGATGAGCGGGATGGGGACCTCGCCGCCGGCGAGGAACTCCGCCTTCTCACCGCTGGCGCACACCAGCTTGGGCTGCGCCAGCAGGCGGCCGTAACCGTCGTTGGCCTGGAACCCAATGCTCAGGTCGGAGCCGCCCGTCGCGCCCATGATGAGGTTGGACACCGCGTCGCCGGACGGGATGAGGGCCTTGTTCAGGTTCACGGTGGCCGTCAGCGAGCCGGTGATGTCCGTGGGGTACTTGATGCCGTAGCGGTCGCGGCTGTTGCGGCGGATTTCGACGAACTGGACCTCGGAGAGGATCATCCGCTTGATGCCGACGACGAGCAGGTTCTCCACCTTCTCACCGATGGCCTTGGTGATCAGCTCCGCCTTCTGCAGGTCCTGCTGGCTCTCCACGGAGCCCTCCAGGAAGATGGTCGCGCCCACCACGTTGGCCTGCACGTTCTTCAGGCCCGCCTTCTGGAAGGCCGCGTTCAGGTTCTGGGCGACCAGCTTCTTGGCGTTGGGGGCGATCTTCACGAACGACTTCACGTTCGGGTAGAGGCTCACCACCTGCTCGATGCGGTCCGCGTCCTGCGTGGTGTAGGCCTGACCGTCCAGGTAGATGCGGTCGCCCACCATGCGCACGGACACGCCTTCGATTTCACCCAGGAGGCGCTTGATCTCCGAGATGACCTCGTTGGGGTCCTGCTTGCGGACGGTGACGAGGTAGCTGATGCGCTGACCGGAGGACTTCCAGACGAGCAGCGTCGTCTTGCCCTCCTGGTTGCCGGTGACGAGCAGCTGGCCGGTGCCGAGCGTCTTCACCTCGGCGATGGACGGATCACCCAGCGCGACGCGGCTGAGGCCGGGGATGGTGAGCACCTTCTGCGTCCCCACCCCCAGGCTGACGCTGCTGCCCTCCTGGGCGAGGGCGGGGGCACTGGCCACCAGGGTGACGAGGGCGCCGAGCGCCAGGGCTTGCGTGAAGCGAGTGGACATCGTGTGAATCCCCTTCTTGCGTGCGCGCGCCCGGACGCAACGGCGCGCTATCCCAGATGTTGTTGCTGCCACCACATGGCCCAGAAAGTCCCGAGCGCGATGGAGACGCCGTAGGGGATGTGTCGCACGGGAGCGGGCGAGGTTGCCTCGCGCATGAATTTCATCCGCACCGCCCAGCGACGGGCCACCGCCGCCAGCGTGTCCCAGACAGCCCCCTGCCACAGCAGCGTGACGACTGCCTGCAGCGCGCCCACCAGCGAGATGAAGGCCGCCGCCGCCAGCACCGTGGGAAAGCCCAGCACGCAGCCCACGCCCGCCATCAGCTTGACGTCACCCCATCCCATGCGCCCGCGCAGCGCACCCGGCACCAGCAGCAGCGCGAGCCCCGCGCCCGCCAGAAGCCCGCTCACCAGCCCCGACTCCAGCCCGCCCAACCCCTCGGACACCCCGCGCACCCCGAGCCCCAGCACGATGAGCGGATAGGTCACGGCGTTCGGGATGAGCCGGCGCAGCACGTCGGTCACCACCGCAATCACCAGGGCCACTCCCAGAATCGTCCACAGCGCGAGCTGAACAGGTGTCATTCGGCACCTGCTCCCAAGGGGAGCAGGCGACCCCCATCAAACAATGGAGGCCCGGAGGCCGTCAATTCCTGAACAAGACCATCGCACCGTGGGGCCCTGCGTCATCCCGTTCCTCAGTGGATGACGAGGCGGATCTTCTCGCTGCAGATGAAGTACTCGTCCCCGTCTTCAACCTTGCGGCGCTTGATGCGCTGCTTGTTGAACCAGGTCCCGTTCGAGGAGCCGAGGTCCTCGATGTAGAAGTCGCCGCCGTCGCGGGCGATGACGGCGTGCTCGCGCGACACCTTGCCGGAGTTGATGACGAAGTCGCAGTGCTTGCCACGGCCGATGACGTAGCGGTCCTTGACGATCTTCTCCTGCTCGCCGGACTCCGTGACGAGGTAGAGCGCGGCGCCCTCCTCCTCGTCCGGCTCCTCCATGGCCTCTTCTTCCTCGGCCTCTTCCGGAGGCTCGTCCTGCATGTCGTCGAGCGGCGGCTCCTCCTGCTCCGGCAGGGGCTCCTCCTCGTCCTCGATCATGTCGTCCGCGGAGGGCGGGGGCGGCTCGTTCTTGCCCTTGATGAGCCGCTCCAGCTCCGCGGCCGTCTCCAGGACGCGCTCGGCGACCTCGCGGCGCACCGGATCATTGTCCAGCCCGTTGGAGGAAGGACGCTCCTCCGCCCCGTTGCGCGCGGCGGGGCGCGACGAGGCCGGCGCGGGCGCCAGCACCGGCGG
>NZ_JBKGHJ010000055.1:0-26603 GCF_046520365.1 Corallococcus sp. 4LFB | reverse complement strand
GTGTGGGCGGACGCCCTGCGCCTGGGCACGGCCTTCGGGCGCGACGACTTCAGCTCCGCGGTGGTGCGGCTGCGCTCGCCCGCGGAGGTGGACGCCTTCGTCAAGCGCGTGGAGGCCAACCCGCGCTTCACCCTGGAGGCCAGGCCGGAGCCGGCGTACTGGGCGGATCAGGCCAGCGGGCTGGCCGCCTTCATCCGCGTGCTGGGGCTCTTCGTGTCCTTCGTCTTCAGCCTGGGCGCGGTGCTGGGGGCGATGATCACCATGTACGCCCAGGTGGCGACGCGCGTCGCGGAGCTGGGGATGCTGCGCGCGGTGGGCTTCCGGCGGCGCAGCGTGCTGGCCAGCGTGGTGGTGGAGTCCGCCATGCTGGGCACGGCCGGCGGCGTGCTGGGCGCGCTGGGGGCGCTGGCCACGCGGTGGATCCACATCCGCACGCTCAACTTCCAGACCTTCGCGGCGGTGAGCTTCGGCTTCTCCCCCACCCCCGCCATCCTGCTGGGCGCGCTGCTGTTCGGCACGACGATGGGACTGCTGGGGGGGCTGCTGCCCGCGCTGCGCGCCGCGCGCCTGTCCATCCTGGACGCGCTGCGCGCCTGAGCGGCGGGACGGAAGGCCTCAGCCTTCCAGCTGCTCCGCCGTGAGGCAGCCCGCCGCGAGGTCCAGGTCCTCCAGCGGGATGCGCTTGGGGCGCGAAGCATACACCAGGGCCGGCATCCCCCCTGGTGCACTGTCCGCCAGTGGAAGCTGTGCCACGCCCGGGCACGGCTTGCCGCTCCGGGCGCCTTCCCCAGATTGCCGCTCCGGGCGCAAGGACCTGGAGCCCATGAACGCCTCGCCCCAGCCCCAGGACTCGCATCGCGGGCTCCCGGCCATGTGGGGCCGGGCGCTCCTGCTGGGGCTGCTGCTCGCGGGCCTCGCGCTGCTCACGTCCTCGGAGGCGTTCCAATCCCAGCTGCGCCGGGTGGTCGACGCGGCCGCGCCCGTCATCTCCGCGCATCCCTTCTGGGGCGCGGTGCTCTTCGTCCTGCTCTCCGCCCTGTCCGCGATGCTGGCCTTCTTCTCCAGCGCGCTGCTGCTGCCGGTGGCGCTCCAGGCCTGGGGGAAGACGGTCTGCGCGCTGCTGCTCTGGGTGGGCTGGATGCTGGGCGGCGCGTGCGCCTACGGCATCGCCCGCGCCTGGGGCAGGCCCGTCATCCGCCGGCTCACCTCCCCAGGCCTGCTCGCCCGCTACGAGGAGCGCGTCTCCCGGCGCACGCCCTTCGGCGTGGTGCTCCTCTTCCAGCTCGCCATCCCCTCCGAGATCCCGGGCTACGTGCTCGGGCTGGCGCGCTATGGGCTGCGCCGCTACCTGGCCGTGCTCGCCCTGGCGGAGCTGCCCTACGCGGTGGGCACCGTCTACCTGGGCGCCAGCGTCCTGGAGCGGCGCACCCCGGTGCTGCTGGGCCTGGGCGCGGCCGGCATCCTCGCCGGCCTGCTCGCCTTCCACCTGTTGCGCAAGCGGCTCGGCGCGCGGCCGCCCTCCGGCTGACGGCGGCGGCCCGGCGGGTGGACAGACCTCCCGGCCGTGCTTCTCCTGAGCCAGGGGGACACACCATGTACTTCGAGGACCGGGTGGACGCGGGCCGGCGGCTCGCGCGAAGGCTGCTGGAGGCCGGGTACACGGGCGAGGACACCGTCGTCGTGGGGCTGCCACGGGGCGGGGTCCCCGTCGCCTACGAGGTGGCGTCGGCGCTGGGCGCTCCCCTGGACGTCTGCGTGGTGCGCAAGGTGGGCGCTCCGGACTACCCGGAGCTGGGCCTGGGGGCGGTGGCGGAGGGAGGCGTCGTCTTCCTCGACCGCAAGCGGATGGACGAGGTGGACGTCACGGAGGACGACCTCCGCGGGCCCATCCGTCAGAAGACCGCGGAGGTGGAGGAGCGGGTGGCGCGCTTCCGCCAGGGCGCGCCGCCGCCGCGCGTGGAGGGACAGCGCATCCTCCTCGTCGATGACTGCATCGCGACCGGCGCCACCGTCTGGGCGGCCCTCCAGGCGCTGCGCGCGCGGAAGCCCGGGCGCATCGTCCTCGCCGTCCCCGTGGCGCAGACCCTGACGCTCAACGTGTTGAGGCCGCTGGTGGATGCCGTGGTGTGCCCGTTCTCCACGCTGTCGCTGTTCTCGATTGGCCAGTGGTACCTGGACTTCCGGCAGGTGCCCGACGAGGAGGTGGTGGACCTGCTGACGCTGGCGCGGAGGACCTTCGAGCAGCGCCGGCGCTCGTCCCCTCCCGGCTCCGCCCACCCCGTGCCGCCCCCGAGCTGAGCAAGGGGAGGCCCGTCGCGAGGGGGGGACAGCGCGGGGACCGGGCGCCCGGCGAGGCCGCCCCACCGCCTTGAACCCTGGCGGAGGCTCCCCACCGTTTCACCGGCGCCCGGGGTCCGCCGCGCATGCCGCGCGGCGCTTGGCGCCACCGAGGTGATGAGTCATGGCAATGCATCCCATCCGGCGCGCGCGGGAGCTCGCGCGCAGTGAGCAGTCGTGGGACCCGTTCGCGCAGATGCACGAGTTGCTCCAGACGGATCCCATGGCGCTGCTGCGCAAGATGGTGCCGGGCGGCGAGGAGGGCTGGTCGCTCGCGCCGGACTTCGACGTGAAGGAGACCCAGGACGCCTATGTCTTCAAGGCGGACCTGCCGGGCGTGAAGCAGGAGGACCTGGACGTCTCCGTCACCGGGCAGCGGCTGATCATCAGCGGCAAGCGCGACGAGGAGAAGCGCGAGGAGGGCGAGCGCTACTTCACGTACGAGCGCAGTCACGGCGGCTTCAGCCGCACCTTCACCGTCCCGGAGGGCGTGGACGTGGACCGCGTCAGCGCGGAGCTGAAGGACGGCGTGCTCGTCCTGCGGATTCCCAAGCGCGCCGAGGCCCAGTCCAAGCGCATCCCGATTGGCGGGGGCGGGGCGAAGGGCAAGGCGTGAGGTGGAGTCCCGGCCGCGTGTCAGGCGCGGCCGGCTCGCATCCCTCGAAGTGAGGCCAGGCGGCGGGTTGCCGGAAGTGGCGGCCCGGCGGGGCTGGCGGGGCTGGGGCTTCGGGCTGGCCCTGCTGGCCGCGCTCATCCTGGTGGTGGCGCGCGCCTCCGACGAGCGCGAGTTCGCGCGCCTGCTGAGGCAGTCCGCCCCCGCGTGGCTGTTCGTCGCCGTGCTGCTCCAGGCGGCGACGTACCTGTCCCAGTCCGCGGTGTGGCGCGCGGTGTTGCGGCGGACGCGCTTCCGCGTGCCCCTGGGCGCCCTCTACTCCATGAGCTTCGCGAAGCTCTTCGTCGACCAGGCCCTCCCCTCCGCGGGCATCAGCGGCGCGGCGCTCATCGTCCACGGCCTGGAGCGGCGCGGGGTGGCGCGGGGGCCGGTGATGGCCTGCGTGGTGGTGGAGACGATGACCAACTACACCGCGCTCATCCTGGCGCTGCTCGTCGCCCTGGGCATGGCGGATTGGATTGGCGAGGCGCGGCGGCTGGTGTGGGTGGCCACGGCGGTGCTCATCGCGCTCAGCGGCGCGCTCATCGCCTTCCTCCTGCGTCTGTCCCGGGGTGACGGGGGCCACCGGCCGCCCCGCGGCTTCGCGCGGATCCCGGGAGCGAGGACGCTGCTGCACGCCCTCTCCGAAGCCCCGCCGGAGCTGGCGCACAGCGCCCGCGTGCTGACGGAGGCGACGGTCTTCAACTTCATCATCCACCTGCTCGACGCGGCGACGCTCTGGACCCTGCTGCGCGCCATCGGCGTGGACGCGGCGCCCACCCACGTCTTCGCCGCCTTCATGCTGTCGGCGCTGGCGCGGGTTCTGGGCGTCATCCCCGGAGGCCTGGGCACCTTCGAGGCCGCCTCCACCGGAGCGCTGACGCTGATGGGCGTGCCCCTGGCCGCGGCGCTCTCCGCGACGGTGCTGTTCCGCGGCTTCAGCTTCTATCTCCCCCTGCTGCCGGGCCTCTGGCTCTCCCGGGGAGTGCTTCGCGAGTGACAGCCTCCGGGAGGGACGGTCAGGTGGCGGTGGAGGGGTCCGCTCGCCCCGCCCGAGCGGCCCCCGTCAGTGGAAGTAGCCGTCCGACAGCGTGCGCATGAAGGCGACGAGGGCCTGCTCCTCCTGGGGCGACAGGCCCAGGTTGCCCATCTCCCGCGTGTTGACGTTCAGCCCCACCTCCGGCAGGGGCCAGCAGTCCACGCCAGGAGCCCCCGACGCGCTCCCCAAGCAGGCCGGCAGCACGTCTCGCGTGTTGTAGAAGTGGACGACGGACTCCAGGCTCTTGAAGGAGCCGTTGTGCATATAGGCCTTGGTGAAGCCAGGGAACGGGCGCTTGTCCACGTTGCGCAGGGTGGGGACCTTGACCTTGCCCAGGTTGGCGCGCGCGAAGGGCGCGTAATCCTGGCGCGTCTGGAGGAAGCCCCCCAGGCCGGGGTCGATCCAGAAGGGGCCCTCCGGGTTGAACTGGAGCTGCCAGTACCAGGGATTGAGCAGGTTGCGCGGCACGCCCAGGTTGTCGAAGGTGTAGTCGGTGAAGAGCGGCGGCTCGCCGCCGGGGCCACGCCGGCTGGGGTGGCACTTGTCACAGCGGGCCTTGCCCTCGAAGAGCTCCAGGCCCCACCGCTCCTGGGAGGAGAGCCGCGCGCGGCCCGCGAGGAAGGCGTCGTACTTCGAGGTGAAGGCGTTCACCTCGCGAGAGGCCTCGTACGCGGCGATGGACCGCGCGATGTCGTCATACGCGCGCGGCACGTCGCCGCAGATGTTGGCGCCCCAGACCGCCCGGAAGAGATCGCCGTACGGGCCTCCGCAGACCTTGGCCACCACGGCGGCCTCGCTGGGGTTGTTCTGCTCCACGGGGTTGAGGAAGGGGCCCTGCGCCTGATCCGCGGCGGGGTTGCCCAGCTCCTCGCCGGTGGCGCGGCCGTCCCAGAAGTTGCCGCCCACGAACGTGGACTCACCCTCACCGGACGTCATCCGGTGGAGGATGGGGGCCTGCGTGGCGTAGGCGGACGAGGGCGGCTTGCGGTTGCCGAAGCGCCCCCGCACGGCGCCTTCGTACACGGAGCCCGTGAGGTTGATGAGCAGGCTGGGGCCCGTCCAGCCCACCTCGGGGCCGTGACAGACGGCACACGCCTGGCCCATGGGCTCGGAGAGCCGGCGGTCGAAGAAGAGCAGCTTGCCGAGCCGCTCCACGGGCTTGAGCCCATTGGGCGCCGACGTGGCCTCCTCGCGCAACGTGGCCTCGAAGACGGCCGAGGCCTGGACGGCCTCCGGCGTCTCCTGGGCCGTCGCGTCACCGGCGCCTTCGCCCATGGGCGGCTTCGAGGGCAGCGTCCCCGGTGCCGGAGCGACATCGCACGCCAGCGCCCCGCCCAGCGTCAGCAGAAGCGACAACCTGCACCATGACCGTGACCCATGCATTTCCAGCACCTCGGTTCGGGAGCGGCGGCAAGGGTGCTGTCTCGACCGGGCCCCGGCCATGGGCCGGGAGCGCGACCGTCTGTCGCATGGCGCGGAGCGGATGGCCCACCAGGATGGGGGAAGCCGCCTGGCTCAGGGGGTGTAGAGCTCGGAGGAGGTGGAGGTGTAGCTCCCGCCCACGGCGAGCACCTTGCCGTCGAGCAGCAGCGTCGCCGTGAATTCCCCAGGGGAGCGGGGCTCGATCATCGAGCCGGTCGGGCTCCAGGTCCCCGAAGCCGGGTCGTACCGCTCCGCCGTGGTCAGGGTGCCGCCCTGAGCGGAGCCCGTGACGAGCACCGTGCCGTCGAGCAGCAGCGTCATCGGGCCGCCAAGGGGCTCGGCCGGGGAGCCCGTGAGAGTCCAGGTGCCCGTAGTGGGCGAGTACAGCTGCGCTGACATCCCCTCCACGACGAGCACCGTGCCGTCGGGCAGCAGCGCAGCCCATTCGCTGGCCGGCGCGACCAGGGAGCCCGTGAGACTCCAGGTCCCCGAAGCCGGGTCGTACAGCTCCACCGTGGCGAGGGGGCCGTCCAGGTTGCGCCCCCCGCGATGAGCACCTTTCCGTTGGGAAGCAGTGTCGCCGAGTTCCCCCCGCGAACCTCGGCCAGCGAGCCGGTCGGGCTCCAGGTCCCCGAAGCCGGGTCATAGAGTTCCGCCGTCATTCCGCCCTGGACGAGCACCTTGCCGTTGAAGAGGAGCGTCGCCGTGTGGCCGGCGCGGGTTCCGTCATGGATCCCGTCGCGCTCCAGGTGCCCGTGGCCGGGTCATACAGCTCCGCCGTCGAAGTGTTGACGACCTGGCCCCGTCCTCCCGCGACGAGCACCTTGCCGTCGGGCAGCAGCGTCGCCGTGTGCCCGTAGCGACAGTCGAGCATGGAGCCTGTCGCGCTCCAGGTATTCGAGGGCGGGTCGTACAGCTCCGCCGCGCTGCCGCAGGTGTGTCCCTGCTCTTGACGTCCCCCGGCGACGAGCACCTTGCCGTCGGGCAGCAGCGTCGCCGTGCTGACCAGGCGAAACAGGTCGAAGGCCCTGGGAGCCGTCAGCGCCCACGTCCCCGGCGTGGAGCAGGCCGGCAAGCCCGCCGCGGTGAAGCTCCCGGTGGCCGTGAGGCCAAAGGCATTCGTCACGGTGACGGTGATGGCCGGGGCCGCGACATCGAGACACGGAGGCGCCGTCCAGGTGATGCGGCTGTGCGTGGAGTCCCCGGTCGGCGTGCCGGGCGTGCCAGCGGTGGCCCCCCAGGAGAAGGTGAGCGCGGAGCCCTGCGGGTCGCTGGCGGCCACCTCGAAGGTGAGCACCTCTCCCGGAAGGGCCGTGTCCGAGGAGCGATAGGAGCGCAGCACGACGGGCGCGACGGGATTGGACGGAGGCGTGGTGCTGACACACAGGGCGACGGTGCCCGTGTTGTGCCCTCCGCGTCCGTCCGACACGGAGACGGTCAGGCGGCAGTTGTTGCAGGCCGCGGCGGGCAGCAGCGAGGGCGTGAACCCAGCGGTGCTGGAGGACGCATCCGCCCAGGTGCCCGCGCACGAGGCGCTCCAGGCGTAGGTGAGGCTGTCTCCATCCAGGTCCGTGGCCAGCGCGGAGACGGTGGTCATCTGCCCAACGGCCAACCGCGTCGCCGTCGCCGTGATGGAGGACACCTGGGGGGAGCTGTTGAAGGAGATGGACAGCTCGGCCTCGCCCTCCCCTTCTGGCTGGACGTTGACGGACAGGGTGGCGCTGGAGGAAAGGCCACGGGAGTCCGTCACCGTCACCGTGACCCTCTGGATGCCGGTGGCGGCGGGCGCCACCCACACGGCGAAGCCGTCGGAGATGGAGGAGAACACGCCCGCGGTGGCGCTCCACGCGAAGCTGAGCGTGTCCCCCGCGTTCGGATCATGCGCGGCGGCCCACAGGAAGAGCGAGCGTCCCGCTGGCACGGTGGTCGTGGAAGCCACCAGGGAGTCGATGAGCGGCGCCTCGTTCTCGAACGGCGGCGGCGGGTCGAGCTGCTGGAGGGTGATGGCGACGAAGGCCGTCTGGTTCGCGGCGATGGTGACGCCGGAGGCGGAGCCCGCGAAGAGCAGCGTGCCCGAGGCGTCATAGGCTCGCGCCGCGAAGGCACGGCCGGTGCCGGCGGGGATGTTGCCGATGGTGCCGCCCCATATGCCGTCGGTGGGGGCAAGGTCCACCCAGACGGTGCGGATGTCCGGCCCGCCCGAGGCGACCGCGACACGGGCGATGTCGGATGAGAGGGATTGGGGCACGGACACGGCGAAGCGCGCGGTCCCGGTGTCCCCGGAGGTGTCTCCGCAACCGGCGAGCAGCGCCGCCGTGAGCGCCAGCATCAGGTGAATGAATGCTCTTTTCATGAAGTCCCCCGCCGCGAACGAGATGCTCGCGAAGCAACCGGAAGCGGATGGGCTTCGAGCAGGGGCACGCTGGCACCAGCGACGAGCACTCACCCTGCAAGCGATTGGACGTGGACTATCCAGGTTGAGCGCCTGCGCGGGCCATGACCCGAAGAGGTGGGCCGTCGTCCTCTACGGGACGAAGCCCGGCCCTGCCACTCGCGACGACACGCCCGTGCGACCTCCGCACGGGTGTCCGAGGTGTCTGGCATTGCCAACCCTGCTTTTTCGGCACCGCGTCCATCCCTGGCGCGGGCTCCGGTGGGCGGGAGGCGACGATGACAGGCATGAAGGCGTGGGCCATGGCGGTATGCGGCGTGGCGCTGGGCGCGGGCTGTGGCCAGGGCCCCGTGGAGACGTCCGGAGCACGGGCCTCGGAGGCCTCGCTGGAGACGCGGCACGCCGGGGGCCAGACGCGCTGGGTGCGCCGGGGCGTGGGTTCTCCGGGAGGGGACGTCCTGCCGGGGGACGTCACCACGGACCGGGACGGCGCCAACATCGTCGTCGGCACTTACGAGGGCTCGCCGGACTTCGGCGGCGGCCCGCTGCCAGCGGTCGCCGCGGAGGCCGGGAACAACGCCTTCATCGTGAAGTACGCGCGCGACGGGCGGCTGCTGTGGTCCCATGGCTATGGCGCGGCGGCGGGCGCCCTCTTCCCGGACACCTATTTCGAGGTCGCCGCCACGGACCGCCAGCGCAACATCACCGTGAGGGGCAACACGTCACACCCGGTGGTGCTCGGCGGCGTCACGGTGACGGGCTTCTTCCTGGCGCAGTTCACGCGCGAGGGCGAGGTGCGCTGGGTGCGCAACCTGGGCGGCAACTACGACGGCACTTCCGGGCTGGCCGTCGACAGCGGGGACCACGTCATCCTCGCGGGCGCCGTGGAGGGGCCGGCGAACTTCGGCGGCGGCCCGCGCACCACCGGCCCCGTCTCCGCCTTCCTCGTGAAGTACACCCGCGACGGGGCCTGGCTGTGGGATCACGTCTTCACCTCCCCGGCCACCGCCTCCCTCGGCGGCGTCGCCGTCGACGAGCAGGACCACCTCTACATCGCCGGCTCCTTCGATGAAGCGACGGACTTCGGCGGAGGCCCGCTGCAGCCATCCGTGCCGGGCGTGGAGACGGCCGTGGTGGCCCGCTTCAGCCCGTCCGGGCGGCATGTCTGGTCTCGCACGCTGGAGGACGCGACGGCCCTCAGCCGGTTCACCGACGTCGCGGTGCACGGCAACCGCGTGGTGCCCGTGGGCCGCTTCACGGGCCGCTTCGACTTCGGCGGGCGCACGTTCACCGCGCCCGCGGTGGGCAGCGCGGGCATGGTGCTCGCGCTGACGCGCGACGGGGAGGACCGCTGGGGCCGCAAGCTGGGCTGGACCGTCTTCGAGGTGCGCTCGGACCACGAGGACCGCATGACGGTGCTCGGCGTGGCCATGCCGGGCGACGACGTGGGCTCGGGCCCGCTGCCCCCAACGTCCTCCCTGTATGCCTTCGTCAACAAGTACGACCGCGTGGACGGAGCGCGCGACTGGGTGCGCACCTTCCCCGAGGAGACCACGACCTTCGGAGGCCTGTCCGTCTCGCGCGAGGGGGAGGTCGCCGTGACGGGCGGATTCCGCGGCCCGGTGGACTTCGGCACCGGGACCCTCCAGCCCACCACGCCGGACATCTTCGACCCGTTTCTCCTGAGCCTGTACCCGTGAGTCGTCGGCGGAGTTGCCACCGGTGTCTTCGTTGGGATGAAGAGCAGGACGTCGCGCTCGCTACCGCGTAGACTCTCCTCTCACCTTTCGACATGAGGACATCATGAAAGAGCAGATCATCTTCAACCTGGCGGTAAAGGATCTGGATAAATCCAAGGCCTTCTTTTCCGCTCTCGGCTTCGGCTTCAAGTCCCAATTCAGCAACGAGAGCGCGGCGTTCATGGACATCGTGGATGGCAGCATTCATGCCATGCTGACGACCGAAGCGTTCTTCAAGACCCTCACCAACAAGCCCGTCGCGCAGGCGAAGGACGCCAACGAGGTCGTCATCTGCCTGAACTGCGACAGCCGGGAGGAGGTGGACAGTCTGATCGCCAAGGCCGCCGCCGCCGGCGCCCGCATTCCGCATCCGCCCGAGGACCACGGCTTCATGTATGACCAGGGCTTCGAGGACCTCGACGGCCACCTGTGGAACCTGGTCTGGTCGGCGCCGCAGCCTTGATGCGGCCGGCCGGCCAGGCGGCGAGGAGGTGCGACGGACGACGCCAGGGGCCCGTGAAGGCCTCCCGTCGTCAGTCATAGGACGGAGCACCTCCTGTCCGGCCCATGGGCGGCAATGCCTTCCATCCTGGATAGTCGCCCCAATCGCAAGCAGGTGAGCCCTCTCGCGCGTCGCCCCAAGTCCTCTCATCCGCTGCGGTTGCTTCGCGAGCATCACGCTCGCGGCGAGGGGGATGGACATGAAGAGAGCAAGCCTTCACCTGATGCTGGCGCTCGCAGTGGCGCTGTTCGCGGGCTGTGGGGACACCTCCGGGGACACCGGGACGGCGCGCTTCGCCGTCTCAGTGCCTCAATCCCTCTCATCCAACATCGCCCGCGTCGCGGTCGCCTCGGGCGGGCCGGACATCCGCACCGTCTGGGTGGACCTGGCGCCCACGAATGGCGTGTGGGGCGGCACCATCGGCAACATCCCCGCCGGCACCAACCGTGCCTTCGCCGCGCGGGCCTATGACGCCTCCGGCACCCTGCTCTTCTCCGGCTCCGCCTCCGGCGTCTCCATCCTCGCGGACCAGACGACCCTCGTCGCCATCACCCTCCAGCAGCTCGACCCGCCGCCGCCGTTCGAGAACGAGGCGCCGCTCATCGATTACGTCGTAGCCAATCCCAGCACCGTGACGGCCGGAGGCACCGTCTCCCTGATCTCCTACGCGCATGACCCGAACCCGGAGGACACGCTCAGCTACGCCTGGAGCGCCACCGCGGGCACGTTCTCCTCGACCTCCGAGAGCGACACCTCGTGGACGGCGCCCGCGACCACCGGGATCCAGACCCTGACGCTCACCGTGACGGACTCGCGCGGCCTGGCCTCCAGCGCGCTCTTGCGCGTCAACGTCCTGCCCGAGGGCGAGGGTGAGGCCGAGCTGTCCATCTCCTTCAACAGCGCGCCGGTGGTCACCTCACTCGACGCCGCGCCCACGCACCTCGTCGTCGGGCAGCCGACGTCGGTGTCCGTCACGGCGTCGGATCCGGACGGAGACGCGCTCTCCTATTCCTGGAGCGCGTCGTGCGCGGGCACCTGGACCGATGCGTCCTCCGGCACCGCCCGATTCACGCCCTCGCTCGTGCCCGCGGAGGCCTGCAACAACTGCCGGCTGACGGTCTCCGTGTCCGACGGGCGTGGAGGACACAACACGGGCACCGTCGCCCTGTGTGTCAGCACCACGCCTCCCCTCCACCCCCTGAAGCCCGTCATCCTGCGCTCCTACCGCTCCTCGGACACGGCGAGCCCGGGCCAGGTGCTCACGTATGAGGTGGCCGCCAGCGACCCGCAGGGCTCCGCGCTCACCTTCTCCTGGGACTCCAGTACCGGCACGACAGGCGCTCCGGCGCAGGTCGGCAACCACAGCCGCATCACCTGGACGGCGCCCGTGTGCATCCGCCCGGGCACGACTCCATCCATCACCGTCACCGTGACGAACGCCTTCGACCTCACGACCACCCGGAGCTTCACGGTGGCGGGGCTGCCGGATTGCGCCCTCGTAGGCCGGTGGGATCCCACCGGGCCCATGGCCGGCGGGCCCCGGTGGGGTCACACCGCGACGCTGTTGCCGGATGGCCGGGTGCTCATCGCGGGGGGAAGCGCCCAGAAATGGAGCTTCTTCCTCGACTCGACGGAGCTGTACGACCCGGCCACGAACACCTGGACCCCTGGCGCCCACATGAACGTGCGCCGCCTCTACCACTCGGCGACGTTGCTGCGTGACGGCCGGGTCCTCGTCGCGGGAGGCGAAGGCTTCGAGTTCTATTCCGCGCGGGCGGAGCTCTACGACCCGGCCACGAACACCTGGACTCCGACGGGCTTCATGGCCCAGGGCCGCTCCAGGCACCTGGCGGCGCTGCTTCCCGACGGCAAGGTGCTCGTGGCGGGAGGCGAGGACATGAGCGGCGGCCTCACTTCCGCGGAGGTATACGACCCGGCCACGGGCACCTGGAGCCCGGCGGGCGCCATGGCCGCCCCCCACTCTTTCTCCGCGGCGGTGCTGCCTACGGGCAAGGTGCTCACCACGGGAGAAGCCGATGCCGAGGTGCATGACCCGGCCACGAGGAGCTGGAGCCCGACCGCTCCTCCGCTCGCGCCCCTCGGGGTCTGGCCGGTGGTGCTGCCCACGGGCAAGGTGCTCGTCGTGAGAGGCAGGGCGGCGCAGGTGTATGACCCCGTCCTGAACACCTGGAGCCTGACGGCCATGCCGCTCGAGCCCATTGGCGGCCCGGCGGTGCGGCTGCTCGACGGTAGGGGGTTCGTCGTGAGCTGGGTGGCGGAGCTCTACGAACCGGGCTCGGGCACGTGGAGCATGGCTCCTTCGCCGGCCATCCTTCGTAGCGGGTACACGGTGACGGCGCTGCTCGACGGCAGGGCGCTCGTCGCCGGCACACCCCCCAACACCGAAACGGACGAGGAGTCGGCGGAGGTCTTCACGCCATGAGACGCCCGCTCCCCTGACATGGGCGCGCGCGGCGGCGCCGCACCCGGCTACTTCACCGTGTCGGTCGCCACCGCGCCGTTCGGAGCCGCGCTCACGGCGGCCGTTGCCGAGGCCTTCGCCTCGGCCTCGGCGAGGTCCTTCAACGTGGCGAGCCCCGCCTCGAAGTCCGAGCCGACCATCTTGTCCACGTCCATGAACACGGAGAACGCCTTGCCCAGGAAGCCGTTCTGGCCAGACATCACCCACGTGACGCGGGTGTCCTCTCCGGCCGGCTCGAACCGGAAGACCGTTTCGTTGGTGGCCTCGAACGGCTTGACGAAGTCGAGCTGGAGCTGGAGCTGCTCGGGCGGCTTGAGCGACGAGATCGTCATCTTGCCCTCGCTGGAGTTGTCCGTGCTGGTCCAGGTGACCGAGTGGCCCACCGTGGCGGGAACGCCCGCGTAGGTGTCCTTCCGGACGGGGTCGGGCTTCATGAACGGCGACCAGGTCGCCACCTTGTGGAAGTCCGCCACGAGCCCGTACACCACGCCGGCCGGCGCGCGCACCGTGGTGGAGCGCTTGATCTCGAAGGTGGACGGACGTGTCGCGACGAAGCCGAGGAACGCGACGAAGACGACGGCGGCACCGAGCAGGATCTTCTTGAGCATGCGGGACTCCTCTTTCCGACGTGGATTTGCCCATACGTCGAACGAGCCCCCGGCAAATCGACGCGTCCGGAATCTTTCCTGGGGCCGCGCCCAACCCCTCGGAAGCACAGGGAGGACATCCAAGGGGGGACCCGCCTGGGAGCGCCCTCGAGGCCGCGCGGACGGTCCCGCTCCACGGCCCACGGCCATACCTTCCTGACGATGCGCGGAGGGAGGGAACCCATGGCGCCGGCGCTCCTCACGGACCTCTATGAGCTCACGATGGTGGACGCCTACCTCGCCGAGGGGCTCCACGAGGAGGCGGCCTTCAGCCTCTTCGTCCGCCGGCTGCCCGCGCGCCGCAACTTCCTGCTGGCGTGCGGCCTGGAGCAGGCCCTCACCTACCTGGAGACGCTCCGCTTCTCCCCGGCCGACCTCTCCTGGCTGGAGTCGCTGGGGCGCTTCTCCCGGCAGCTGCTGGACTGGCTGGAGCACTTCCGCTTCACGGGGGACGTCCACGCCGTGACCGAGGGCACCCCTGTCTTCGGCCAGGAGCCGCTGCTGGAGGTGGTGGGGCCCCTGCCCGAGGCGCAGCTCGTGGAGACGTATCTCATCAACCAGGTGCACCTCCAGACGCTGGCGGCCTCCAAGGCGGCCCGGGTGGTGGAGGCCGCGCGAGGCCGGCCGGTGGTGGACTTCGGCGTGCGGCGCATGCACGGCGAGGACGCGGGCCTCAAGGTGGCGCGCGCCGCGTCTGTCGCCGGGGTGAGCGCCACGTCCAACCTCCAGGCCGCTCAGCGCTACGGCCTCCCCGTGTCGGGCACCCTGGCGCACAGCTACATCCAGGCGCACGACGACGAGCTTGCCGCCTTCCGCGCATACGCCCACCGGTTCCCGGAGACGACGCTGCTGGTGGACACGTACGACACGCTCGAGGGCGTGCGGAAGGTGGTGGCGCTCGCGCGGGAGCTCGGCCCGGACTTCCACGTGCGCGCGGTGCGGCTGGATTCGGGAGACCTGTTGTCGCTCTCGCACCAGACCCGCGCGCTGCTGGACGCCGCGGGCCTGGAGCGCGTGCGGATCCTCGCGAGCGGCGGGCTGGACGAGGACGAGGTGGCGCGGCTGCTCGCGCATCAGGCGCCCATCGACGCCTTCGGCGTGGGCACGGCCATGGGCGTGTCCGACGACGCGCCCGCGCTGGACATGGCCTACAAGCTGGTGGAGTACGCGGGCCGGGGGCGGCTCAAGCTGTCATCGGGCAAGGTGCTGCTGCCCGGACGCAAGCAGGTGTTCCGCGAGGAGCAGGACGGCGTGGCGAGGCGGGACGTGCTCGCGTGCCATGACGAGGCGCTGCCCGGACATCCCCTGCTGCGGCGGGTGATGCACCAAGGCCAGCGGCTGGAGGGCGCCTCTCCACCGCTCGCGGTGCTCCAGGCGCACGCGCGGGAAGCGCTGGCGCGGCTGCCCCTGGAAGTGCGGAGGCTGGAGCCGGCACGGCCTCCCTATCCGGTGGAGGTGAGTGCCGCGCTGAGCGCCGCGAAGGAGCAGGTGGTCGCCGGGTTGCGCGAGCGGCTGGCCGTCTCTCACGCTCACCCGTGAGCAGCCGCGCCATGCTTCCGGGCCGCTTGGCAGCCAGAGGACAGCACGCACCTTGGCGAGCACCATGCCCCCCTTCATCCCCTTCCTCCGGTCCGCCCGCGCGTTCGGGTTGTCATTGTTCGTGATGGCTTTCGTGATGGCGCTCGCGTGCCAGGGCTCCGCGCCCTTCGCGCCCGAAGAGGCGCTGGAGGAGAAGTCGAGCCTCGTCCTGGAGCCCGGGCAGCTCGTCGTTACGCTCACCTTCGATGATGCGCGGGCCAGCCAGGCCAACGCGGCGCTCCTGCTGGAGGCGCGCGGCCTGCGCGGGACCTTCTTCGTCAGCAGCGGACGGCTCGGCCTCCCAGGCTACCTGACGGTTACTCAGATCCGCCGGCTCCAGGCCGCCGGGCATGAGGTGGGCGGCCACACGGTGTCGCATGTCCAGCTCCCCACGCTGGACGTGGACTCCCAGCGGCGCCAGGTGTGTGACGACCGCGTCGCCCTGATCAACGCGGGGCTGCGGGTGACGTCGTTCGCCTACCCGTCCGGAGCCCGGGACGCGACCACTGAACAGGTCGTCATCGACTGCAACTACAACTCCGCGCGGGAGTCTGGCGGCCTGCGCACGCCGGACAGCTGCACGGGTTGTCCGTACGCGGAGAGCGTTCCGCCGCAGGACGCCTTCGCCATCCGCAACCACGGCTCCGTCCAGAGAACCCAGACGCTGGCGGACCTGCAGAACCTGGTGCTCCGCGCCGAGTCCTCCGGGGGTGGCTGGGTGCCCATCGCGTTCCACGAGATCTGCCCGGGGCCGTGCCCCACGTCCGAGACCTACGGCATCAACGTGTCCACCTTCACCGCCTTCCTGGACTGGCTCGCGGCGCGCGCCTCGCGAGGCACCTTTGTGCGCACCGTGGACCAGGTCATCGGAGGCGCGGTGAAGCCGCCCGTCAGCGGGCCGCCGCTGCCGACGCGGGCACGCCTCCTCCCACGCAGCTGCTGAGCAATCCGTCCCTGGAGATGGACAGCAACGGAGACGGAGCGCCGGACTGCTGGCAGCGCGGCGGCTATGGCGCCAACGCCTTCACGTGGGCGCGGACCTCGGACGCGCATTCAGGGAGCTGGGCCCAGCGCTTGAGCATCACCAGCTACTCCAGCGGAGACCGCAAGCTCATCTCCCTGGAGGACCTTGGAGCGTGCGCGCCGGCGCTCACCACGGGCCACCGCTACAGGGTGTCCGCCTGGTACAAGGCCACCGCCGCGCCCCTCTTCAAGGCGTACTACCGCAACGCCTCCGGCGGCTGGGTGTGGTGGGCCCAGAGCGCCCTGCTGCCCACGCGCGGCACCTACGGCTACGCCGAGTGGACGACGCCCGCCGCGCCCTCCGCGGGCCTGGGGTTGAGCGTGGGGCTGGCCCTGGAGCGCGTGGGCACGCTGACCATGGATGACTTCAGGCTCGAGGACCTGGGCCCAAGCCCCTTCGCCCCGCTCGAGCCCGAACCGCCGCCGGCTCAATGACGAATGTAAACGTTACAAGCTGGCTTAAATAGGACACCATGTATAGCCGCCCGGACCAGACTTGTAATCCAACTCAGGATCCCTCAAATTCTGGTGTTATCCTGTTAAGTATTTTCTCCCTGTGTCCTCCCCTGGCGTGACCTGCCCCGTCCCACCTCCATGAGGGGACCGGGCGGCACCGTGCCGGGCGCGAGAGCACGCCGTGATCGCAGCCATGACCGAACCTCTCTTTCGACTCGCGGACGCCACCCTCGTCGAGCCCCTCGTCCAGGACTTCCAGGCGTGGTGGATGACGGTGGCCCCCATGCCCGCGAGCCTGCACCTGCAGGCGTACCTGGTGCCGCTGCTGAAGGCCTATCTGCAGACGCCGGACTTCCACGCGAAGGCGGCGAAGGACCCCATGCTCAGCGGCAGCTCGTTCGTCGGGGTGCCGGCGGAGCGCGCGGAGGAGGTGCGCGGGCTGCTGCAACGGATCACCTCCCGGCAGGAGGAGCGGCTGAAGCTGGCGGAGGCGTTCGACACGTTCCAGAACCAGCTGCTGGCGGAGGCCAAGGGGCAGTCGCTGGAGCCGCTGTACCCGATGCTGCCGGAGGTGCTCAAGGGCAAGGTGGAGCTGGTCTACGACTACGTCAACCGCCCGTCGATGCGCGTGCACGAGGGCCTGCTGTACCGCGGGCCTCATCACCTGACGGACATCCAGTCCCTGCGGCTGCGCCGGCTCAAGGCGGACGCGGAGCGCGACTCGCTGCTCACCACCCCTCGCCTGCGCGGACCCGGGCAGGTGGACTGGAAGGTGCCCTTCCACGACGAGCGGCTGGACCGCCTCTTCAGCCTGGACATCGAGCCCCGGCCGCTCGGGTGGATCCGCGACGTGCTGGGTGACGCGGTGGCGTCCGACGCGGAGCTGCTGCCGCTGTTGAGCGAGGCCCCCCAGGCCCTGCCGGAGACGTGGACCGGCGCCACCCCGCGCGTGCGCTACGTGGGGCACGCCTGTGTGCTGGTGGAGTGGAAGGGCAAGTCGGTCCTCATCGACGCGGTGGTGCCCGTGCGTCCGGAGGCGCAGGGCCCGCTGCCGCGCATCTCCTTCGCGGAGCTGCCCCGCCGCATCGACTACGTCCTCATCACCCACAGCCATCCGGACCACCTGGACATCGAGACGCTCCTGCGGCTGCGGCAGCGCATCGGCACGCTGGTGGTGCCGCGCTCCAGCGGGGCGCTGGCGGGGGACTACTCGCCCCGGCTGCTGGCGCGCTCGCTCGGGTTCCGCGACGTGCTGGAGCCCTACTTCTACGAATCCCTGCCCCTGCCGGACGGGGAGATCATCGCCGCGCCCTTCATGGGCGAGCACGGCGACGTGGCCCACGCGAAGACGGCCTGGATCGTCCGCACCGGCACGGAGCGCCTGTTCTTCGCCGCCGACTCCATGTGCGTGGACGAGACGACCTACCGCGACCTGCGCGCCACGGTGGGCGACCTGCACACGGTCTTCATGAACACGGAGATCGAAGGCGCCCCGCACACCTGGATGCTGGAGGGCTTCTTCCCCAAGAAGCGCGACCGCAAGCTGGAGAAGAACCGCCGGTGCCGCGGCAGCAACTGCGCCGAGGGGCTGCGCCTGCTGGAGCTCGTGGGCGCGAAGCGCCTGTTCAACTACGCCATGGGCCTGGAGCCCTGGATGGAGCACATCATCGGGCCCGCCGCCACGCCGGAGACGCCCCGGATGAAGGAATCCGAGCGGCTCCTCGCCGCCGCGCGCGAGCGTGGCCTCCAAGCGGAGCGGCTCCAGGGGGCGCAGGAAGTCCACCTGCGCGCCTGAGGTTGATCCAGGCCCCGTGCACCGGACGCCCCGCGCTCCGGTGGCACGGTGGGCCCCGCCATGCGTCCGGAGGCCGTGCGGGTCACGGCCTGGCGCACCTGCTGCTCCATCCTGCGTTTTCTCCCCAGAGCTCCCCCCATGAAGACCGCGGCCTCCTCCTCTTCCACGCTCGTGGACCTGCTCGACGAACGCGCGGCGTCCCACGGTGGGCGCACGCTCTTCTTCTTCGAGGAGGACCTGGAGGAAGAGTCCTCCGTCCTGAGCTACGCCGGCTTGCAGCAGCGGGCGCGCCGCATCGCCGCGATGCTCCAGGAGGTCTCCGCTCCCGGCGAGCGCGCGGTGCTGCTCTACCCACCGGGAAACGAGTACGTCAGCGGCTTCTTCGGCTGTCTGGCGGCGGGCGTCGTCACCGTGCCTGCCTATCCGCCGGATCCGTCCCGCCTGGAGCGCACCCTGCCGCGCCTGCGGGCCATCATCCAGGACGCCCAGGCCACGGTGGTCCTCACCAACTCCTTCATCCTGTCCATGGCCGACGCGCTCTTCGAGCTGGCCCCGGACCTCAAGCACCTGCGCTGGGTGGCCACCGACGCGCTGCCCGAAGGCGGTGAGAGCGCCTGGCGCCGGCCCGAGCTGCACGCGGGCTCGCGGGCCTTCCTCCAGTACACCTCCGGCTCCACCGGCATGCCCAAGGGCGTGGAGCTCACCCACGCGAACCTGCTGCACAACCTGCGCCTCATCCACGACGCGTTCGGCATGCACGCCGGGAGCGCCGGGGTCATCTGGCTGCCGCCCTACCACGACATGGGGCTCATCGGCGGCATCCTGGGCACCGTCTACGGCGGCTTCAGCACCACGCTGATGTCGCCGCTGAGCTTCCTGCGCAAGCCCCTGCGCTGGCTGGAGGCGCTGTCGCGCACGCGGGGGACCATCAGCGGCGGCCCCAACTTCGCGTTCGACCTGTGCGTGCGCAAGACGACCGAAGCCGAGCGCGCGGCGCTCGACCTGAGCGCGTGGAACGTGGCGTTCTGCGGCGCGGAGCCCATCCGTCCGGAGACGCTGGAGCGCTTCGTCCAGGCCTTCGCGCCCAGCGGCTTCCGCCGTGAGGCCTTCTACCCATGCTACGGCCTGGCGGAGGGCTCCCTCATCGTCTCTGGCGTGCAGCGGGGGACCGTCCCGCTGCTGCGCGAGGTGGCGTCGCGGGAGCTGCGGCTCGGGCGGGCCCAGGTCCCCGAGGCGGGGGCGCCTGCGCAGACGCTCGTGGGCTGCGGGCAGACGCTCCAGGAGCAGGAGGTGCTCATCGTCGAGCCCCGGACCCACGCGCCGCGCGCGCCGGGCGAGGTGGGTGAAATCTGGGTGAAGGGCGCCAGCGTGGCCCAGGGCTACTGGCGCCAGCCCGAGCTGAGCGAGCGGACGTTCAACGCCCGCACGCACGACGGCGCGGGGCCCTTCCTGCGCACGGGCGACCAGGGGTTCCTCCAGGACGGACAGCTCTTCGTCGTGGGCCGGCTCAAGGACCTCATCATCGTCCGCGGCCGCAACCACCACCCCCAGGACATCGAGGTGACCGCGGAGCACGCCAGCGCCGCGCTGCGCCCCGGCTGCGGCGCCGCCTTCTCCGTGGAGCGCGACGGCGAGGAGCGGCTGGTGCTGGTGTACGAGCTGGACACGCGGCGGGCGCAGGCGCCGGTGGAGGACGTGGCGCGCGACATCGCCGGGCAGGTGGCCCAGGTGCATGAGCTGCGGCTGGATCACCTGGTCCTCATCGAGCCGGGCAGCCTGCCCAAGACGTCCAGCGGCAAGGTGCAGCGGCATGCATGCCGCGAGGGGTGGCTGAACCAGGACCTGCGCGTCGTGGCGTCCTGGCAGGCGTCGCCGGACGGCGCGGCGCTCGCGCTGGCGGACGTTCCCGCGCCCGCCGGATCCGAAGCGGCCCCGCGGAGCGTCGCGGAGCTGGAGCAGTGGCTGCGACAGAACCTGGCGCGGCGGCTGGGCGTGGATCCCGGCTCGTTGGAGGTCCGCGAACCGCTGACCCGGTATGGGCTGGATTCGCTGGGCGCCGTCGAGCTGGCGCACACCGTGGAGAAGGGCCTGGGCGTGGCGTTGCCCATGGAGTTGCTGCTGAGCGGCCCGTCCGTGGCGGAGCTGGCGCTGCGGCTCTCCGCGCCCGTGGCTGCCGTTCCCAGCCTCCCCCTGGGCCGCGTCTCGCGTGAGCAGCCGCTGCCGCTGTCCTTCGCGCAGCAGCGGCTGTGGTTCCTGGATCGGCTGGACCCGGCCAGCCCGGCCTACAACCTCTGCGCGGCGGTGCGCCTGGACGGCGTGCTGGACGTGGCCGCGCTGGAGCGCGCCTTCAGCGAGGTGGTGCGCCGCCATGAGCCCTTGCGCACGACGTTCCACGCGGACGCGGAGGGCCACGCCCGCCAGCACATCCATCCGCCAGCGCCCCTGCGCCTCGCGCGGGTGGACGTGTCGTCGCTTTCGCCGGAGGTCCGTGCCCCCGAGGTCCAGCGGCTGGCGCGAGAGCTCTCGCGTCGTCCCTTCGACCTGTCGACCGGGCCCCTGCTGCACGTCACCCTGGCGCGCCTTTCGGACACCCAGCACGTCCTGGTGCTGTGCATGCACCACATCGTCTCCGACGGCTGGTCCATGGGCGTGCTGGTGCGTGAGGTGGGCGCCCTGTACGAAGCGTTCCGCCAGGGCCAGCCGTCGCCGCTGCCGGAGCTGGCCGTGCAGTACGTCGACCACGCCGCGTGGCAGCGGGATCAGCTCCAGGGCGAGGCCATGGCCCGTCAGCTGGAGTGGTGGCGGAACCAGCTCTCCGGAGCGCCCCCGCACCTGGACCTGCCCACGGACGCGCCTCGGCCCCCGGTCCAGCGCTTCGACGGCGGCAGGCAGCCGGTCCACCTTCCCCTCGAGGTCTGGGAGCCGCTCAAGGCCGTGGCCCGGAGCGGGGACGCCACGCCGTTCATGGTGCTCCTGGCGGCCTTCCAGGTGCTGCTGCACCGCTACAGCGGCCAGGACGACCTCTGCGTCGGCTCGCCCATCTCCGGCCGCTCGAAGGGGGAGACGGAGGGGCTGATCGGCTTCTTCGTCAACCCGTTGGTGCTGCGCTCCCGGCGCTCCGAGGGACGCACCTTCCGGCAGCTGCTGGCCCGGGTCCGGGAGACGACGCTGGAGGCCTATGCCCACCAGGACGTCCCCTTCGAGGCGCTGGTGGACGCGCTGCGTCCGGTGCGTGAGCTGGGGCGCAGCCCGCTCTTCCAGGCCCAGCTCGTGATGCAGCCGGATCCGCTGCCGCGGCTGTCGTTGCCCGGGCTGACGCTGGAGCGCCTCCCGCTGGAGAACCCGGCGGCGAAGTTCGACCTCTCGCTGGCGCTCACCGAGACCGCGCACGGCCTGAGCGGCAGCCTGGAGTACGCGACCGCGCTGTTCACGCCCGCCACGGCGGCGCGCATGGTGGAGCACCTGCTCACGCTCCTCCAGGCGGCCGTCTCCGCGCCGGACACCCTCGTGGAAGCGCTTCCTCTCGGTGACGCCGCCGAGCGGCAGCGGCTGCTGAGGGACTGGGCCACCACTGCGTCGCCGTTCGCGCCGCGCGCGTCCGTGCTGTCCCTGTTCGAGGAGCAGGCCACCCTGCGCCCCCAGGCGCTCGCGGTGACCTGCGAGGAGGAGTCGCTGACGTACGCGCGGCTCGACGCGCGCGCCAACCAGCTCGCGTGGCACCTGCGGTCCCTGGGCGTGGGGGCCGACTCGTGCGTCGCCCTGTGCCTGGAGCGGTCCGTCGACCTGGTCGTCGCGCTGCTGGGCGTCTGGAAGGCCGGCGCGGGCTACGTGCCGGTGGATCCGGAGCTGCCCGCCTCCCGGCGGGAGGCGATGGTGCGCGCGGTGAGCGCCGCCGCGATCATCACCCACGCGCTCCCGGATGGGACTTGGGCGCCCGCCGTGGCCCCCATCGTGGCGCTGGACACCCAGGCCGCGCTGCTGGCGGGCCTGCCCACGACGCGGCCTCCCGAGGCGCTGGAGTCACAGCACCTCGCGTACGTGCTCTTCACCTCGGGCTCCACGGGGCAGCCCAAGGGCGTCGCCGTCACCCAGGGGCACCTGCTCAACTACGTCCAGGCCGCCACGCAACGGCTGGAGCTGGAGGCGTGCGCCAGCTTCGCCCTGGTCTCCACGTTCTCCGCGGACCTGGGCAACACGGTGCTCTTCCCCGCCCTGTGCACGGGCGGGCTGCTGCACGTGATCACCCGCGAGCGCGCGAGCCAGCCCGCGGACTTCGCCGCCTATCTCCAGCGCCACCCCGTGGACTGCATGAAGATCGTGCCGTCGCACCTGGCCGCGCTGATGACCGCGCCGGAGCCCCGGTGGGTCCTGCCGCGCAAGCGGCTGGTGCTGGGAGGCGAAGGAGCATCCTGGCAGCTGCTGGAGTCCGTGCATGCGCTGGCGCCGGACTGCGAGGTCTTCAACCACTACGGTCCCACGGAGACGACGGTGGGCGTGCTGGCCGGACGCGTGGGGCTCCCGCCCGAACAGCCGCTGCCCGCCAGCGTCCCCCTGGGCCGACCGATGGCGAACACGCGGGTCTACGTGCTGGACGCGGCCCTGGGGCTCGCGCCGCAGGGAGTGCCTGGAGAGCTGTACGTGGGCGGCGAGCAGGTCACGCGCGGCTACGTCGGACAGCCCGGGATCACGGCGGAGCGCTACCTTCCGGATCCCTTCAGCCCCGAAGCTGGCGCGCGGATGTACCGCACGGGCGACCGGGTGCGGTGGCTCGCGGACGGGCAGCTCGCGTTCCTGGGCCGCGTCGACTTCCAGGTGAAGCTGCGCGGCTTCCGCATCGAGCTGGGCGAGGTGGAGTCCGCGCTGCGCGCCGTACCGGGCGTGCGGGACGCGGTGGTGGTGCCGCGCGAGGACACGCCGGGCGACAAGCGGCTGGTGGCCTACGTCGTCCCCACGCCGGAGTCGCGCGTGGAGCCCCGCGCGCTGCGCGACCTGCTGTCGTCACGGCTGCCGGACTACATGGTGCCCGCGGCCTACGTCGCGCTGGAGGCCCTGCCCCTGTCCACCAGCGGCAAGGTGGACCGTGCGGCCCTGCCCGTCCCGGACGGCACGGGGGCCGCGACGGCCGAGTACCTGGCGCCGCGCACCGCGATCCAGCAGGGCGTGGCCGCCATCTGGCGCGAGGTGCTGGGCGTGGAGCAGGTGGGGCTCCAGGACGAGTTCATGGCGCTGGGGGGCCACTCGCTGCTGGCCACCCAGGTCATCTCCCGCGTCCGCGCCGCGTTCGGCGTGGAGCTGCCGCTGCGCGCCCTCTTCGAGAGCGCCTCCCTGGAGGAGCTGGCCCAGCGCGTGGAAGCGGCCACGCGCGACGTCACCCTCTTGAAGCTGCCGCCCCTGCGGCGCGCGCCGAGGGATCAGCCGCTGCCGCTGTCCTTCTCCCAGCAGCGGCTGTGGTTCCTGGAGCAGCTGGAGCCGGGGCTCGCCACGTACCACATGCCCGCGGCCATCCGCGTGACGGGGCCGCTGGACACGGACGCCTTCGAGCGAGGGCTCGCGGAGATCATCCGCCGCCACGACGTGCTGCGCACCACCCTGCACGCCGCGGGTGGCGAGGCCTTCCAGGTCGTCTCCGAGCGGATGGATTGGCGCCTTCCGCGCGTGGACCTGTCCGGGCTCCCCGCTGAGCAGCGAGAGGCGGAGGTCCGGCGCATGGCGCTGGCGGAGGCGACGAAGCCCTTCGACCTGACCCGGGGCCCGCTCTTGCGGCTGAGCCTGCTCAAGCTGGCGGAAGGGGAGCACCAGCTGGTCGTGGTGATGCACCACATCATCGCGGACGGCTGGTCCATCACCGTGCTCATCCAGGAGCTGAGCGCGCTGTACGCCGCCTTCGTCCAGGGCCAGCCCTCGCCCCTGCCGGAGCTGGCGGTGCAGTACGCCGACTACGCGGTGTGGCAGCGCGAATGGCTGCGCGAGGAGGAGCTGGAGCGCCAGCTTTCCTACTGGCGCCAGCAGCTCGCGGGCGCGCCGCCCGTGCTGGAGCTGGCCACCGACCGGCCGCGTCCCTCCGTGCAGACGTTCCGCGGCGCGGCGTTCCCCGTGCACATCCCCCGGGAGCTGACGGGGGCCCTGAAGGCCCTGGCCCAGCGCGAAGGCCTCACGCCCTTCATGCTGGTGCTCGCCACGTTCCAGGTGCTGCTGTCGCGGTACTCGGGCCAGCAGGACATCAGCGTCGGTTCGCCCACGGCCGGACGCCGCCTGGCGGAGCTGGAGCCGCTGGTCGGCTTCTTCGTCAACAACCTGGTCCTGCGCACCCGGCTGGACGGGGATCCGTCCTTCCGTGAAGTGCTCCGCCGGGTCTGGGAGACGACGCTGGGGGCCTACGCCCACCAGGACATCCCCTTCGAGAAGCTGGTGGAGGAGCTGCAGCCCCGGCGCGACCTGCGCCACAGCCCGCTCTTCCAGGTGTGGTTCGTCCTGGACAAGCCCCGGCTGGCGGACTTCACCACCGGCGGCCTGACGCTGAGCACCGTGGAGACCGACGCCGGCGTGTCGCGCTTCGACCTGGCCCTCTTCCTCTCCGACGCGGAGGACGGGCTGACCGGAACGCTCGACTACAACACCGACCTGTTCGACGCCTCCACCATGGCTCGCATGGCGGAGCACCTGCGGGTGCTGATGGAGGGGGTCGTCCGCGCGCCGGACACGCGGCTGTCCCAGCTCCCGCTGCTGCCGGAGCACGAGCGCCAGCAGCTGTGGACGAACGCGCGTCCCGCCGCGCGCACGCTGCCGGAAACTCCCCTCGTCCATCGCCTCTTCGAGGCCCAGGTGGCGCGCACCCCGGAGGCCGTGGCGCTGCAACACGGCACGGACGCGCTCACCTACGGCGAGCTGAACGCCCGCGCCAACCAGCTCGCGCGCCACCTGCGCCGCGTGGGCGTGGGCCCGGAGCTCCTCGTCGCCGTCTGCCTGGAGGAGCCACGCGAGTTCATCATCGCGGTGCTCGCCGTCCTCAAGGCGGGGGGCGCGTGGCTGCCTTTGGATCCGACGCTGCCCTCCGAGCGCCTGGCCTTCATCACCTCGGATGCGTGGGCTCCGGTCCTCGTCACCGACTCGTCGCTGGAATACCTGATCGACCGGCGCGGCTACGTGTTGCTGGTGGACGAGCACGCGGACCGCATCGAGCGCGAGGCGGAGGCCAACCTGGAGGGGACCTCGGAGCCGTCCCACCTCGCCTACGTCATCTACACGTCGGGCTCCACCGGCCGCCCCAAGGGCACGCTGCTGACCCACGGCGGCCTGTGCAACACGGCGCTGCAGACGCTCGACTTCATGGACCTGGGGCCGGAGCGCCGGCTGCTCCAGTTCTTCTCCACCTCGTTCGATGCCTCCGTGTCGGAGATCTTCCCCGCGCTGCTGTCGGGCGCGACGCTGGTGCTGGCCTCGCGCGAGGAGAAGATGCCGGGCGCGCCCCTCATGGAGCTGGTGCGCCGGCAGGCCGTCACCACGCTGAAGGTCACGCCCACGGTGCTCGCGCAACTGGAGCCGGAAGGGCTGTCGGACGTGCGCACGCTCGTCGTCGCGGGTGAGGCGTGCACACCGGAGCTGGTGGAGCGCTTCGCCCCGGGCCGCCGCTTCGTGAACGCCTACGGCCCCACCGAGGCCACCGTCTGCGCCACCGTGAACACGGCGGTACGGGCGCAACCCCTCACCCTGGGCCGGCCCTTCCACAACGTGGAGGCATACGTGCTGGACGGCCGGGGCGGGCTGGTGCCCGTCGGCGTTCCCGGCGAGCTGTACCTGGGCGGCGTGGGCCTCGCGCGCGGCTACCTGGGCCGTCCGGAGCTCACCGCCGAGCGCTTCGTCCCGCACCCCTTCGCCACGGAGCCGGGAGCGCGGCTCTATCGCACGGGCGACCGGGCGCGGTGGCTGCCCGACGGCGAGCTGGAGTCCCTGGGCCGCGTCGACTTCCAGGTGAAGCTGCGCGGCTTCCGTATCGAGCTGGGTGAAGTGGAGGCCGTCCTCTCCCAATCGCGGTCCGTGCGTGACGCGGTGGTGGTGCTGCGCGAGGACTCGCCAGGGGTGAAGCGGCTGGTGGCCTACGTCGTCCCGCATGAGGGCCAGGAGGTGGAGGTCTCCGCCCTGCGCGCGCACCTTCAGGCGAAGCTGCCCGAGTACATGGTGCCCTCCGCCTTCGTCGTGCTGGAGGCCCTGCCCCTCAACGCCAACGGCAAGCTCGACCGCCACGCCCTGCCGCCTCCCGAAGCCTCCGCCTCCGCCCAGGCCTCCTTCGTCGCCCCGCGCACGCCCGTCGAAATTCAGCTGGCCCAAATCTGGGCCCAGGTGCTGGGCCTGCCCCGCGTCGGAGTCCACGACAACTTCTTCGAGCTGGGCGGCGACTCCATCATCAGCCTCCAGGTCGTCGCTCGCGCACGCCTCGTCGGCCTCTCGCTGGCCACTCGCGACCTCTTCCAGCACCAGACGCTGGAGGCCCTCGCCCTCGTCGCCCGGGCCTCCAGCGACGTCGTCTCCACCGAGCAAGGCC
>NZ_JBKGHJ010000559.1:0-5011 GCF_046520365.1 Corallococcus sp. 4LFB | reverse complement strand
CCCGCCGTGGGCGCCGGAGGCACGGCCTGCTGCGTGGGCGTCGCCGGACGCTCGGCGGAGGGCGAGGGCGCCTCCTCCTTCTTGCACGCGGGCAGGGCCAGCAGCCCCGCGACACCGACCATCGACAAGCCAAGCAGGCGCAGCTTCATGAGGCGGTCTCCTCTGGAGGGTTCTTCGTGAAAGGCACAAGGCAAGTCCAACAACCCACAGCGCACGGGCTACTCGCGGCGGCTCACGCTGAACGCGGCCAGCCCCACGAACACCGCGGCGAACGCCAAGAGCGCGGGCACCTCCCACCCCACCGTCACCCCACCCTGCGAGCCCACCGCCACCGACGCCTGCGCTCCGTACAGCGCGCGGCGCACGCCCTCCACGCAGAAGCGCATGGGGTTGAGCGTCATCACCCACGACAGCACCGGCCCGGCGCCCTTCACCGGGAACATGGCCCCGGAGAGCACCCACATGGGCAGCATCACCAGGCTCATCACCGCGTGGTAGCCCGCGCTCGACTTCACCCACCACGCGAGCGCCATGCCCATGCCGGTGAGCGCCAGCGCCGACAGCACCATCACCGCCGCGAGCAGCGCGTAGTCCACCGCCTTCACGTCCACGCCCGCCAGCGGCGCGAAGAGCAGGAACAGCGACGCCTGCATGAGCGCGATGGAGGACGACCCCAGCGCCTTGCCCAGCACCACCGCGAGCCGCGACCCCGGCCCCGCCAGCACCGCCTGGAGGAAGCCCTCCTTGCGGTCCTCGATGACGGTGATGGTCGCGAAGATGGCGCTGAAGAGCACCACCATGGTGACGACGCCCGGGAAGAAGAACTGCTGGTAGCCCAGCCCCTGCGCGCCCTCCACGCGGAACGACCCCGCGAAGCCGGAGCCGATGACGAACCAGAACAGGATGGGCTGCGCCAGCGCGCCAATCACCCGGCTGGGCTGCCGGAAGAAGCGCACCACGTCGCGCGACAGCAGCACCCGCACGGTGGCCCACTGGAGCGCCAGCGTCCCGGGCTCGCGGCGCGGGGCCTGGACGGCGGGCGCCTCCAGGGAGGAGGACGGAACGGGGATGTCGGCGCTCATCGGCGTTTCCTCGGCGCGGGCGTGGGCGCGGGGGCATCCGCCCCCAGGGCCTTCCCGGTGAGCTGGAGGAACACGTCCGCCAGCGTGGGCCGGCGCAGCGACACGGAGGCGAACCGTCCCGGGGGGAAGGCCTCCACCAGCCGCGGCACCAGCGCGTGTCCCTGCGAAGCCTCCACCTGCACCCGCCCCTCCACCACCCTGGCCGGAAGCCCCAGCCGCTCCGTCACCTGCGCGGCCAGCGCCTCCGGCTCCGGGCCCTCCAGCGTCAGGAGGTCGCCGCCTATGCGCGAGGCGAGCGCCCGGGGCGTGTCGCACGCCACCAGCTTCCCGGCGTCCAGCACCGCCAGCCGGTCGCACCCTTCGGCCTCATCCGCGCGGTGCGTGGTGAGCAGCACGGTGACGCCCTGCGCGTCGCGCAGCCGCTTGAGGTGCGTCCAGAACGTGCGGAAGGCCGCCTCGTCCAGGCCCTGCGTGGGCTCGTCCATCAGCACCACGCGCGGCTGGTGCACCAGCGCCCGCGCCAGCTCCAGCCGCCGGCGCATGCCGCCCGACCAGGTGCCCACCTTCTCATCGCCCCGGTCCAGGAGGCCGATGAGCGACAGCATCGTCTCCACGCGCGCCTTCGCGTCCGCGCCGCCCAGCCCGTACAGCCGCGCGCCCAGGAGCAGGTTCTCCCGGGCCGTCAGCAGGTCATCCAGGCTGCCGCGCTGGAAGATGATCCCCATCTGGCGCCGCAGCGCGGGGTCGCTCAGCGACAGCACCCGGCCGGCGAAGTGCACCTGCCCCGCGTCCGGCGCGAGCAGGCCCGCGAGCAACTGGAAGGTCGTGGACTTGCCGGCGCCGTTGGGCCCCAGCAGGCCCAGGATTTCGCCCGGCTGCACGGACAGCGACAGCCCGTCCACGGCGGTGCGCCCGCCGAAGCGGCGCGTGAGCCCCTCGATGCGCAACAGCGGCGGGGGCGGGGTCGGAACGGAGGTGTCAGGCATGCGAAAGGCGGCCTCGCGCCTGGACGCCGCGCGAGGGCGCTAGCCGCGGGGGATGCGGTCCAGCGCCATCACGGCGAACAGGCCGGTGAGATACACGAGCGAGTACAAGAACGTCTGGCGCGCCCAGGGCTTCCCCAGGTGCTTGAAGAAGCCCCACGCTCCCAGCCCGAGGAAGCCCAGCCCCAGCACCACCGCCGCCGCCAGGTACCACGTGCCGGCGATGTGCAGCTGGAACGGCAGGAGCGTCATGGGCACCAGCGCCACCAGGTAGAGCACCACCTGCGCGCGGCTGGACTCGTCCCCGCGCTCCAGCGGCACGGACTTGAGCCCCGCGGCGGCGTACTCGTCCTTGCGGAACAGCGCGATGGCGATGAAGTGCGGCATCTGCCAGAGGAACATGATGGCGAACAGCGCGAAGCCGCCCGCGTCCAGTTGGTCCGTCACCGCCGTCCAGCCCATCAGGGGCGGCAGCGCGCCGGGAATCGCGCCCACCAGCATCGCCGCGGACGTGCGGGCCTTGAGCGGCGTGTAGGCCAGCACGTAGCTGAGCAGCGCGAGGAGCCCCAGCACGCCGGTGAGCAGGTTGGCGCCCATCACCAGCGCGGGCAGCGACACCGCCGTCAGCGACAGGCCGAACCACAGCGCCGTGTTCGGGTCCATGCGCCCGGCGGGCAGCGGCCGGTTGCGCGTGCGAGCCATGAACTGGTCGCTGTGGCGCTCCAGGTAGCAGTTGAACGCGTTCGCCGCGCCCACCGTCCCCGCCGTCGCCAGCAGCGTCACCAGCGCCCGCACCGGCGTGAAGTGCCCCGGAGCCAGGAACATGCCGCCCGCCGCGGTGATGAGCACCAGCGACGACAGCCTCGGCTTGGTGAGGGAGATCAGGTCGGACGCGGTGGAGGACTGGGACAGGGCACGCGCGCTCAAGCGGACTCCAGCAGGAGGCCCCTGGACCGCGGTCGCTACCGGCTACCGGTCAAGGGGGTGTGGGGTGGACCCTCCCATACCGTCCCCCGGCAGGGGTGGCAAGGCTCCGGCACCCCGCCACATCAGCCTGCCTTGTCGCCCCCCCTCAAAAACGAAGCGCCGCGAATGCCCGGAAGGGGGCACCGCGGCGCTCGGGGGACAGCGGGAGGCGGGGTCAGTTCCCCGCGAGCCGCTGCGCGTCGGAGAGGTACTCGCCCTTGGGCTCGCGCTTCACGTACTCCTGCGCCAGCGTCCTGACCTTGCCTGACTGCTTGGAGTCCCTGGAGAGCAGCGAGGCGTAGAAGTAGTACACCGGCGAGTAGTTCTCGTCGGCCTGCAGCGCGCGCTGGTAGGTCTCGTCCGCCTTCGCCGTGTCGCCCTTGCCCTGGTAGACGCGGCCCAGCTCCGTGAGCGCGTTGGCGACGCGGTCCGGCTGGCCGAAGAACTCCTGGCTGGCCTTCTCCAACTGCTCCTTCGCCTTGTCCCACTCCGAGCGCTCCCGGTAGATGGCGCCCATGGCGAGCCGGGCCTCCGGGTTCTTCGCCTTCGGGTCCTTCACCGCGCGCTGGTACTGCGCGAGCGCGTCATCCAGCTTGTTCTGGCGGCGGTAGGCGTTGCCCAGCATCACCACCAGCTTGGGGCTGTCGCCCATCGTCTTGAGCGCGGTGACCAGGGCCTCGGCGGCCTCCTTCTCACCGCCCGGCTTGCCCATGAGGGCCTTGGCCAGCTCGACGTGGAACTGCGCGCGGCTGCCGTCCATGCGGATGGCCTTGCGGATCTCCTCCGCGGCCGCGTCGAAGTTGCCCTCCGCCAGCAGGCGGCGGCCCTTGATGAGGTTCAGCTCCGGGTTCTGCTTGTCCAGCGCGAAGCCGGTCTCCTCCGCCTTCGTCACCTCCTGCTTCGCCTTCGCCGGATCCACCGGCACGCCCGTCACCTCGGCCAGCTTCTGCTGCATGTCCGGCTTGAGCGTGGGCATGGCCAGCGCCACGCGGGCGATGAGCAGCGAGCGCGCGAGCTGCGCGGTGGCGAGCTGGCGAGGGCTGGGCGGCGGCTCCGCCTCCAGCAGCTTCTTGAGGTCCCGGCTGGCCACCGCGTAGTTCGGCTCGTCCTGCTCCAGCATGAGGAGCGAGCGGCCCAGCAGCGACTCCGGGTGGTCCTTCTCATAGCGCAGGGCGAAGTCGTAGTTCTTCCAGGCGGTGTTGTCCTGGCCCAGCCGGCGGTACACCGCGCCCAGGCCCGCGTAGACGCGCGGATCATCCGGCGCCAGCGCCTGCGCGCGCTCCAGGCTGTCACGCGCGCGCTCCAGGTCACCCGCGTTCATCTGGATGAGGCCCAGCGTGAGGTACAGCAGCGAGGACGCCTTGTTCTGGTCGTTGAGCTCCTTGACCTGCGTCTCCAGCGAGGCCAGCGCGCCCTTGCCGTCGCCGCTGTACGTCTTGATCAGCGCCTGCGCGGCGATGAGGTGGCTGGACAGCTCGTTGCCCTTCTGGGCCGCGGCCAGGTGCTCCTCGGCCTGACGGCGCGCGTCGTCGCCGCCGCCGTGCTCACCCCAGCGGATGGCGTACGCGTACGCGAGGTAGCCGTGGGCCGCGGTGGAGTCCGGGTCCACCTCCAGCGCCAGGTCCGCCGCCTCGCACGCCTTCTTGTAGCTGGCGAACGAGTCGTGCTTGAGCTGCTCGGTGGCGACGTCCAGGTTCTTCTTGAGCTCGCGGCCCCGCTTCTTGGCCTGCGCCGAGTAGTAGCCGTATCCGCCCGCGAACAGCGGGATGAGGATGAGCAGGACCAGCGACAGCATCTTGCTGCCGTTGCCCTTGGACGCACCCTGGCGGCGCGGCGACGGCTCGTCGTCGTCCTCCTCCACCTCTTCCACCACCACCCGCGGGCGGCGCGGGGCGGAGTCGTCGGAGGTCCGCGCCGTGCGGGCCGCCTGCTGCGACGGGGCGCTGATGCGGCCCACGGGCGTGGCGGCGCCTGCGTGGC
>NZ_JBKGHJ010000558.1:0-5019 GCF_046520365.1 Corallococcus sp. 4LFB | reverse complement strand
GCCGTCGAGCGAGACCGAAAAGGGCTCCGGACCCGCGAGCGGCCCTGGCCGCGTGGCGGGAGGCCGTGGGCGAGGCGCACGTCGTCGTGGACCCCGAGGCGCTGGAGGCCGCCGGGACGGCCACCTTCGCCACCACCCAGCGCATCCCCGCCATCGTGCGGCCCGCGGACACCGCCCAGGTGCAGGCGTGCCTGCGCATCGCGAGCGCGCACCGCGTGCCGGTGTACCCGGTGAGCGCCGGCCGCAACTGGGGCTACGGCTCGCGAGTGCCCCCCGGCGACGGCAGCGTGCTGCTGGACCTGGGGCGCATGAACCGCGTCCTCGCGCACGACGAACAGCTGGCGTACCTCACCGTGGAGCCGGGCGTGACGTTCCGCCAGGCCGCCGCGTACCTGCGCGAGCGCCAGTCCTCCAACTTCATCACCACCATCGGCGGCTCGCCGGACGCGAGCCTGGTGGGCAACGCGCTGGAGCGCGGCGACGGGCGCGGCCCCCACGCGGACATCTTCCAGCACGTCTGCGCGCTGGAGGTCGTCCTGCCCACGGGGGAGCGCATCGAGACGGGCCACGCGCGGTTCCCCGGCTCGCGCGCCGCGCCCGTCTTCCGCTGGGGCCTGGGCCCGGTGCTGGACGGGCTGTTCAGCCAGTCGTCCTTCGGCGTGGTGACGCGGATGACGTTCTGGCTGGCGCGCAAGCAGCCCTGGCTGCGCGAGTTCGTCTGCGCCGTGAACGACGACGCGCAGCTCTGGGACATGGTGGACCGGCTCCAGGCGCTGGCCCTGGACGGCACCCTCAAGGGCAGCTTCTTCTTCTGGAACGACATCAAGGCCTTCAGCGTCACCCAGCAGTACCCCTACGCCGCCGTGGGCCGCACGCCCCTGCCGGACTGGGCCCGCGAGAAGTTCCGCGAGGGCTTCGGCCGCTGGGCCATCAGCGGCACCCTCACCGCCCCGGACGCGGAGTTCGGAGCCCTGTTGGAGAAGCGGCTCGCGCGGGCCCTGGAGGGCGCCTTCCGCCCGCTGTCCTTCGGGCCGCCCGTCCTGGACGGCGACGGCGGCTTCCAGGGCGTCCCCTCCGAGGCCAACCTCGCCATGACCTACTGGCGCAAGCGCACGCCCCAGCCCGAAGACCCGAACCCGGACCGGGACCGCTGCGGCTTCATCTGGTGCTGCGTCGCCGTCCCCTTCACCGGACAGGAGGCGAAGCGCGCCACGGACATCGCCGACCGCGTCCCCCGCCTCTTCGGCTTCGAGCCCAACCTGGCCCTCCTCGCCTTCTCCCCGCGCTGCCTCTACCTCATCACCGCGCTCGCCTATGACCGCGACGCGAAGGGCGAGGACGCCCGCGCCCAGGCCTGCTACCGCGCCCTCACCCGCGAGCTGGCGGACGCCGGGTACCACCTGACCCGAGCCGGACTCCAGGCCCAGGGAGCCACACCGCCCGTGCGGGACGACTCCACGGAGGTGGGCCGGCGGCTGAAGGCGGCGTTGGACCCCGAGGGAATCCTGGCTCCCGGGAGATCCGAGCCCTGAGGCGCGGCCCGGGGCTCGGATGGATCATCGAAGAAAAAGAGGGGCGGAAACTTTCCGGGGGGCGCCGCCGATAAAGTCTCAAGTCACAAGATTCCCCACCGCGCCTCGCGCCGCCGGAGCCCGCTCCCATGTCCATCGAGACCAACCGCTACCGCCCCGTGTTCCGGAACACCACCACGAAGCCCCCGGAGCACGGCAAGCTGGTGCGGAGGGAGGTCCAGGCGCACAAGGAAGGCCGGGCCCAGGGCGAGGCGACCCTCGACCTGAACCGCGGCGTGCAGGGCAACCGCGTCAGCACCAGCAACCAGGCGAACCCCAACACCACCGCGGACATCCACAAGCAGCTGGAGACCAGCCGCTTCGAGCAGACGGTGGCGCAGGGCGAGTGGAACAAGAACTGGACCGCCGCCTCCGGCTCCCACACCTCCGGTGACGTGAACGGCAACTTCCACAACACCGTGGAAGGCCAGGTGCTGACGGCGGACGTGGCCGCGCAGGGCAACGTCTCCATCGACCCGCTGCACGGCAAGATTGGCGCGCAGGGCTCCGTGGACGTGCAGGCGGACCTGGTGCGCGGCTCCGTGGAAGGCCACGCGGACAGCGCGCTGGGCCGCTCCGAGTGGGGCGCGGAGGGCAACATCGGCGCCGAGGCGACCGCCACGGGCCAGGTGGTGCTGGACCCGCTGCACGGCCAGGCCGCGGCCTCCGTGCACGGTGAGGCCTTCGCCGGCGCCCGCGCCAGCGCGGAGGTCAGCCAGGAGATTGGGCCCGCGACCGTCACGGCCGGCGCGGAGGCGTTCGCCGGCATCGGCGTGGAGTTCGAGGCCAACGTCGGCCTGAAGGACGGCAAGCTGTCCGCCAACTTCGACGTGGGCGCGGCGCTGGGCATCGGCGCCAGCCTGGAGTTCGGCTTCTCCGTGGACGTGGGCAAGATTGGCGACGCGGCGAAGAGCGCCGTCGAGGGCGTGGGCAACGCGGTGCAGAACGTCGGCGAGGGCATCAAGAACGTCGGCGAGGGCATCAAGAACGTGCTGAGCCACTGGTAGTCCCAGCGCCCTTCGCATCCGACGCTCTCCCCAGGGCCTCGTCCATCCGGGCGGGGCCCTTCCTTTTTCCCCGTTGCTCGACAGCCCCCGCCCCCTGGGGGACACTTTCCATCATGAACTCTCTGGAAACCCTTCTCGCGCAGGGCCAGGTGGCCCAGGCCAGGGCCGAGGCCGAGAAGCTCCTCGCGAAGAACCCCCACCACCGCGACGCGCTGGTGGTGATGGCCAAGCTGGCGCTGGTGGAGAACAAGGTCCCCCAGGCCGAAGCGCTGCTCGCCAAGGCGGAAGCCCAGGGCGCCACGGGGGAGACCGGCCTCGTGCGCGCGAACATCGCCGCCCAGAAGGGCCAGCTCGACGCCGCCCTCAAGGCCTACCAGGGCGTGCTCGCGCTGGAGCCCAACCGCCCGGAGGCGCACTTCGGCAAGGGCATGATGCTGATCAAGCAGGACAAGGCGCCCCAGGCGCTGGAGGCCCTGTCCCAGGCCGCGAAGCTCGCGCCCCAGAACCCGGTGTTCCGCTACCGGCTGGGCCAGGTGCAGCTGGAGGCGGGCAAGACGGACGCGGGCCTGGCCACGCTGCGCGAGGTCCTCACGCTGGCGCCGCGCTTCGTGCCCGCGTACCTCAGCCTGTCGCACGCGCTGTCCTCCCAGGAGAAGCTGGTGGAGGCGCGCAAGGTGCTGGAGCAGGGCCTCAAGGCGGTGCCCAACCAGCCGCGCCTGCTCGCGTCCGTGACGGTGCTGTCCATGGCGCTGCGCGATTTGCGCACGTCCTACCAAGCGGCCTCCGCGCTCGCGGCCCAGCGCCCCAAGGACGCGGACGCGCAGGCGAACCTCGCGCAGCTGATGCTGGCGCGCGGTCAGATTGAGCAGGCCCGGCACCTGTGCCAGACCATGGCGTCGCTGGGCGTCGCCAGCGAGTCGCTGAAGATGGCGGAGGCCACCTGCCACGAGGCGCTGGAGCCGCCCGCGTACGACAAGGCCATCACCGCGTACGAGCAGGGCATGGGCCTGGCGCCGGACGGCTGGCGCGCGGCGAACAACCTGGGCCAGCTGCTCTTGCGCATCCCCGCGGAGCCCGCGAACGCGAACCTGCCGCGCGCGGTGACGGTGCTGGAGGAGGCCGTGCGCCGCGCCCCGGACCGCCCGGAGCCGCTGCTCAACCTGGCGCTCGCGCAGGCGCGCCTGGGCCAGGAGGCGAAGGCGAAGGAGCTGGTGCAGAAGGTGCTCGCCATGCCGCTGGCGGAGGACACCGACCTGCACGAGGAGGCCGTGCGCCTCTCGCAGGCGCTGTCCAAGGCCTGAAGCACCCCCGGACACCACCGGCCGGACGTGTCCCGCGCTATTCGTTGAAGTCGAGCGTGGGCACGTCCTCGTCGCCGGACGCCGCCTGGTACACGTGCCAGGCGGTGGCCAGGTCCTGGAAGGGCAGGCCCACCCCGGCGAACACCGTCACCTGCTCCGGGGACGTGCGCCCGGGCTTGAGGCCCGCGAGGACCTCGCCCAGCTCCGCGTGGATGGCGGCCTCCGTGAGCCCCACCGCGCCCGCCGCGCCGGTGGACACGGTGAGCGCGCGGTGGTCGCAGACGAACAGCGACTGCTCCAGCAGGTCCTGGGACAGCTCCGCCTTGCCCGGCTCGTCCGCGCCCAGCGCGGTGATGTGCGTGCCCGGCTTCACCAGGCCCGCGTGCAGGAAGGGCTGGTGGCTCCACGTGGCCGTCACGATGATGTCCGCGTCCGCTACGGCATCCGCCACGGACGTCTCCACGTGCACGGGCAGGCTCAGCTCCTGGTACATGCGCTGCGCATAGGCGTTCGCGTGCGCGAGGTTCGTGTCGTGGACGCGCACCTGGCTGAGCGTGCGCACCAGCCGCAGCTGCTTGAGCTGGAGCACGCCCTGGCGGCCGGCGCCAATCACCGCCACGCGCGTCGCGTCCGGCCGGGCCAGCACGTCCGCGGCCAGCGCGCCCACCACGCCGGTGCGCACGGCGGTGAGGTGGCCGGAGTCCATCACCGCGAGCAGCCCTCCGGTGACGAGGTCGTGCAGGTGCACCACGCCCTGGATGGCGGGCTTCTGCCCGGGGAACTTCGCGTGCACCTTCACGGTGTACGCGGGGATGCCGGGCACGCAGCCGGGGAAGAGCACCAGCGCGGTGCCCTCCGCGTGCAGCGGCGCGCGCACGCGCTGCGGGCCACCGTGCGGGCCAGGACGTCGGTGCGGAAGGCCTCGCGCAGGTCGTCCAGCAGCAGGAGTGCCTGGATGTTGCGGGCCACGGCGGAGCGGTTGAGCAGGAGGGTGGGCATGCTTTGCCGGCCACCCTACCCGAGCGCCCGCATGCCCTGGAGCGGGATTGTCCCCGGGGGCGGCCGAGCGCACGAAGGTGAACGGCGCGCGGGCGGTCCGTCCGGAGGCCCGCGGCGGAGGCCCGCGGCCGGGCGCTCGTG
>NZ_JBKGHJ010000557.1:0-5036 GCF_046520365.1 Corallococcus sp. 4LFB | reverse complement strand
CGCACGCGCCGGGCGATGCGGCCGAGGAACGCCTCCGCGTCATCCGCGTCCATGGACTCCAGGACGAAGGGGTTGAGCGCCCGCGCCAGCGTCACCGCGGCGGGCCCGGACACGAGGCGTGGGGCAGGGGCCGGCAGGTACAGCCCGCTGGCCGCGTCCTGCTCGAACGCGTCGAAGCCGTCCTCCTCCAGGAAGGCGTCCTCCGCCTCGGCCTCGGCGAACAGCTCCTCGAAGCCGTCGTCCTCGAAGCCCTCGGCCCCGAAGCCGTCGGCCCCGAAGCCGTCGTCCGCGAAGCCCTCGGCCTCGAAGGCCTCCAGGTCGCTGAACTCGTCCGCCAGCGCCTCCAACTCCTGGAGGGCATCCGCGCCCTCCCAGGGGTCCATGGCGTCGAGGGACTCCACATCGGAAAGGAACTCAGCGCTGGTCATCGCTTCCCCCTCGCATCGCGAGACATCCACCCCTTCACGGGCCCCAAGTTGGAGAAGGCACGCGAGGAGTGGCAGTCACTCGTTTGAGCTAGTGCTGGCGCAAATCGCGCACGCCAGCACCCGGGAAGCGACGACGCAGGACCTGCTTCAGCGGCTCAGGGCTTCACGCACGCGGCCTGGCCGCCCGCGTCCTTGTAGGCCTTCACGCGCTTCACCAGGTTGCCGTTGTCCGTCTCCGGCGTGGTCTGCTCATTGTTGCCCGCGCCGAAGAGCATGCCCACGCCGCCCGCGGCGGCCACTTCACCCGGGTGGGTGAGGAAGTAGTCCACGCGGTTGTCGCGCCACTGCTTGCCGCTGTTGGGCAGGGCCATGTTGCCCACCGGCAGCTGCCACCAGAGGTGCGGCTTGTTCAGCCGCGTGGACACGGCCTTCGCCCAGGTGAAGGCCTGGTGGAAGTGCGGCAGCTTGCGGTTCTCCGGATCCCACCAGACCGCGCTGCCCGTCGTCTCCTGGTACCAGCCCGCGTCGCGGTCGGACGCCTCCACCGTGACGAAGTCCGTGTCGCCCGCGCCCACGGACAGGAGGAAGTCCGCGACCTTGTTCGCCTCGCTCGCCACGTCGAACGACGCGTCCGTGTTGCCGGACACGTCCGTCTTCGTCGCCCACGCGCTCGCGTGCAGGCCCACCTTCGCGTTGGGCGCGTACTTGCGCACCATGGCGATCATGCACCGGCCCAGGCCCGCGCCGTTGTTCTCCTGGCCGCCGCAGTCCGTGGGGTTCGCCGCCTTCACCGCGACCGGCGTGGACTGCGCCCGGCCGTCCTTGGGGAAGAACTGGAGGTAGGCCCACATGTCCGGCTCAATCTGCAGCAGCACCTTCTCCTGGCCCACCTGCTTGAGCAGGAAGCGCCAGTCCGCGAGGTAGCGCCCCAGGAACGCGGAGTCGTTGAGCGCCTTGAGCTGCGCCTCGCCCTCGGCGTAGCCGCTGGACTGGTATGCCTCGTAGTAGGTGATGAAGGGGAGCTGCCCGTTCGCCTGCGCGGCCTTGATGAAGTCGCGCACGTAGGCGCCGGGCGCCTCCTGGTCGTACTGCCAGCAGCCCCACCACCCGCAGCCGCCGCCCGCGTTGGAGCACGACGCGCCGTCGGACGTGCACCCGGACGCGCACGACTGGCACGCGTCCTTCGAATCGAAGAGGCCCGCCGCGAGGTACAGGTAGCGCACGTCGAAGGGCGCCGCCTTCGCGGTGTCATCCTCCATCTGCGCGCCCACCAGCAGCGTGCTCTTGCCCAGCGGGGTGAGGAACGCCGCGCCCAGGCACTCCGAGCCGTCACCCGGCGTCACCCCGGGCCCATCCGTGCCCGGTCCAGGCTCCTCACCCGGCGAACTCGAATCCGAACAGCCCGCCACGGCCAGCAGGCCCGCGGCGAGGAACGGCCAACACTTCCGACGAAACAGGGCAGGGGTCCGCATGATGTCCAAAACTCTACTCCGGCCCTGTCCCTCCATGCCCCCCCTTGCGGATGGGTTGTTCTCGCATTCCAGGAAAGTCTTGAGTCACGCCCGCCCCACCGGCTAACAGCCGGGCTTCCTTCCCCGAGGTGTGCGTGATGAAGCTCCGATTGTGTGTGCTGCTGGTCCCCGCGCTGCTGGCGGCCAGCTGCGGTCCCCTGGATGAGACCCCCGAGCCCGTCATCGACGAGCTGACCGGGCAGGTGCTCCAGGAGGCGACGACGAAGTACGACATGCACCGCCTGCTGGAGGACTCGGACGTGACGGGCGGCACGGGCATCACGCCGGCGCAGGTGCAGGCCTTCCTCCAGCAGCAGGGCTCGTACCTGGCGGGCTACACGGACCCGGCCTACGGCAAGACGGCGGCGACGCTCATCGTGGAGCGCTCGCGCGCGTCCAACATCAGCCCGCTGTACATGCTGGCGCGCATCCAGGGCGAGTCCAGCCTCATCCAGAGCGGCACGTCCACGAACCTGAGCAAGGCCACGGGCTGCGGCTGTCCGGACAGCAGCGGCTGTGACGCGCAATACGTGGGCTTCGGCAAGCAGGTGGAGTGCGCGGCGAAGAAGATGCGCGGCTACCTCACCGACCTGGAGGCGGGCCGCGCCACCATCTCCGGCTGGAAGACGGGGGTGACGAAGTCCACGTCCGACCCGTGCTCGGTGAAGCCGGTGAACAACGCCACCGCGGCGCTCTACACGTACACGCCCTGGGTGGGGGCGTACGCCATCCAGTGCGGCCGCACCACGGTGGGCGGCTCGTCGCTGATGGCGTCCATCTACAACCGCTACAAGACGGCCTACCCGTGGACGCTCACCACCGCGGAGGGGTGCTACTCCGGCACGGTGGACGCCACGGTGCCGGAAGGCTCGTGCGTGCAGAGCTCGTCGGACGCGCTGTGGCGCCAGTGCTCGCAGGGCGTCTTCATTGGCGGCACCACGACGAAGCCGTCCAACTGCAACGTGTCCTTCCCGTACTGCGTCTCCACGCGCCTGGGCCGCGGCGTGCCCACGCGCACCTGCGTGCAGGCGAGCAGCACCGTCTGGCAGCAGTGCGGCGCGGAAGGGGTGTGGCGGGACGCGCCGGGCGCGGGCACACGGGCGTGGGGCCCATGGGCACCTGCTACGCGACGTACGCGCTGTAGCCGTCACCCCGCCGCCCGGACGTGAGCGCGTCCGGGCGGTCAGTATTCCTTGGTCCAGATGAGGTCCAGGCCGCCGGAGCGCGCGTCGCCGTACATGCCCTCCAGGCTCCAGCGCGGACTGAAGAGGTACTGGAAGCGCACGGCGTTGGCGTTCTCCCCCTTCTGGAGGTTGGCGCCCACGCGGCCGGTGTAGCCCACGTAGATTTTGTCCGTCACGTACGTGCCCACCTCCAGCTTGGTGCCGGCGATGCCGCTGTCACCCGCTTCGATGGAGAGCACGTCCAGGGGCAGCTTCGCGGCGATGGCCTTGCGCGCCTCGTTGGCCACGAACGAGCCCACCACGGAGGCGGCCTGCGCGCCCGCGTTCATGGACGCGCCGGAGCCGCGCTCCAGCGTGCGGCGGCCGGTGGCGAGCAGCGTGTAGATTTCCGACTCCGGCAGGGCCGGGTCGCTCGTGGTCTTCAGCGTCACCTCCTTGCCCTGGCCGCGCACGGTGACGAAGACGGTGACGTTCGCGTTCTCGTTGCGGTGCTCGGCGGTGACGTTGATGTACGGCATCATCACCGGGCCGGTGAAGCGCACCTGGCTGTCGCGCTGCACGTCGAAGCGGCGGCCCAGCACGTCCACGCGGCCCAGCAGCACCATCACCTCGCCGAACATGCGCGCCTCGTTGGCGTACTCGACGCGGAAGCCCTCGGACAGGCCCAGCTGGACGTTGAGGTCCGTGCCGCGCACCCAGAGGTTGCGGGGCGCGTTGATGTTCACCCAGAACTGGCGCTGCGGCGCCTCCTCCTCCTCGCCGTCCTCCGCCAGGACCTCCGCCTCCGCCTGTGACGTGGGGCTGCCCGCCTCCCCGCTGCCTCCCACGGTGGACGCCGGGTTGCCGGGCATGCCGGGCGAGTCCGGGGCGTTGCGCGGGTTCTGCGCCTTCTGCGACGTGGCCACCTGCGTGGGCGCCTTCTCCTTCTTCTTGCGCTTGTCCACGGGCACGCCGTTGCGGACCATCACCACGTCCTCGGGGCGCTCCAGCGGCTGCAGGTCCTTGCGCTTGGCCTCCGGCAACTCGACGTGCGCCTCCGGGATGGACAGGTCGCTGATGTTCACCAGCCGTTCGCTGAGGCTGCCCTTCATGGACAGGTTCAGCGTGAGCAGGGCCATCAGCTGGTCCTCCACCACGATGGGCAGGTTCTTGGTGTGGCCCTTGCCCTCCAGGATGAACTCGCCGTCCTTGCCCTGGCGGTTCGCGGTGGCCGTCAGCGCCAGCGAGCCGTTGCCGGACTTCGCGGTGAGCTGCTTGAGCTCGATTCGCTGCTGCGACGCGTTCAGCGCGAGCTGGATGTCGTGGTACTCGCCGTAGCCCATCAGCCCCAGCTTGCCGTCCTTCCACGCCAGGGCGCCCTTGAAGGTGGGCGCGCCCACGGTGCCGCCCAGGTTCGCGTCCGCCTGCATGAGCCCGCCCAGCGAGCGCACGTAGGGGGAGATGCCGGAGAGGAACGTCGGGTCGAAGCGGCGCGCGCGCAGCGACACCTCCACCGGCGCCCGGTCCACCTTCTTCGCCGGCCCCTGCGCGGCCTGGAACGCGGGCAGCGACAGGTCCAGCCCCAGCGTGCCGCCCAGGAGCAGCGACCCGCCGCCGGGCGCGGTGAGCATCGCGTCGAAGAGGGACTTCGCCTGGGAGTAGGAGTAGTGCAGCCGCGCCTGCCCCAGCGCCGTCTGCGCGACGCCCAGGTGCTGCAGGCCCGCGTTCAGCTCCAGCTCCGGGGCCTCCGGCGTGCCGCGCGCGACCAGCTCCATGGCCAGCACGCCCTGCGGCCCGCGGTTGCCTGCCCGGGCTGCCGCACCGCCATGCCGGGAAGCTCGCTCAGCGGCACGGGCCCACGCGCCCTTCAGGCGGAAGGCACGCGCTGACCACCTCGCGGTCCTGGAGCGCGGCCAGCGGCGCCAGCACGCGCG
>NZ_JBKGHJ010000556.1:0-5038 GCF_046520365.1 Corallococcus sp. 4LFB | reverse complement strand
ACTTCGACGCGGCGGAGCGCGCCTTCCTGCTGACGGTGGGCCGGCTGTGCGCGCAGGCGCTGGACCGGGCGCGGCTGTACGACGAGGAGCGCGCGGCCCGGAGCGTCGCGGAGGCCGCCAGCCGCGCCAAGGACGCGTTCCTCGCCACGGTGTCCCATGAGCTGCGCACGCCGCTCACGTCCATCCTCGGCTGGTCGCAGATGCTGCGGCAGGGCCTGCTGGCGGAGGACAAGCGCCAGCGCGCGGTGGAGGCCATCGAGCGCAACGCCCGCGCGCAAAGACAGCTCATCGAGGACCTGCTCGACATCAGCCGCATCGCCAACGGCCGGCTGCGCCTGGAGCGGGTGCCGCTGGAGCTGGGCAGCGTGGTGGAGGCGGCGCTGGACGCCGTCAGGCCCACGGCGCTCGCGCGCGAGGTGACGCTCACCGTCTCCGTGGACGCGGACGGCGTGCCGCTGTCCGGCGACCCGGACCGCTTGCAGCAGGTGGTGTGGAACCTGCTCTCCAACGCCATCAAGTTCACCCCGCACGGCGGCCACGTGACGGTGTCCGCGCGCACGCGCGACGAGGGCGCGGAGCTGGTGGTGCGCGACGACGGCGAGGGCATCCCGCCCGACTTCCTGCCGCTCCTCTTCCAGCGCTTCCAGCAGGTGGACACCGGCGTGAGCCGCCAGCACGGCGGCCTGGGGCTGGGCCTGTCCATCGTGCGGCACCTGGTGGAGCTGCACGGCGGCGCGGTGACGGCCGCGAGCGAAGGCCTGGGGAAGGGCGCCACGTTCACCGTCCTGCTGCCCTGCTCGCGCGTGGGCAAGGCCCCGGGCTCCTCGCGCGAGCCGCGCCCCGTGGAGGGCCTGACGCTGCCGCGCTTCCCGGAGCTGGAGGGCCAGCGCGTGCTGGTGGTGGATGGCCAGCCGGACGCGCGCGAGTGGATGTCCGTGCTGCTCACCCGCGTGGGCGCGCACGTGCTCACCGCCACCAACGTCACCGACGCCATGGACGAGGTGCGCCGCTCCCCGCCCACGGTGCTGGTGACGGACGTGACGCTGTCCGGCGAGGACGGCTATTCGCTCCTGTACCGGCTGCGCGCGCTGCCGTGGGAGGCCGGAGGCGGCGTGCCCGCGCTCGCCGTCACCGCCGCCGCGCCGCCGGCGAGGACCGCGACCGGGCCCTGCGCGCGGGCTTCAGCGCCTTCGTCACCAAGCCGCTGGACGCGGTGGAGCTGCTCACGGCGGTGGCGCGTCTTGCGCCGGCCCCTCCGGCCAGCTCCTGACGTCGTCGTCCCGGCCCGGCGGCTGGAGGAAGTCCCCCACCTCCTGGGCCAGCCGGGCCCCGCACACGTCGCGCGGGATGATGTGGAAGCCCTCCGGATAGGCCACCAGCCGCACCGCCGGGGACGCCGTCATCCGCCGCGCCAGCCAGCGTCCGCCCTCCGGGTCCACCACGTGGTCCTGCTCCGCGGTGGCCACCAGCACCGGGCAGCGCACCCGCGACGCGTCCGCCACCGCCAGGTCCTGAAGGGTGCACAGGTCGCGCAGCCGGGTCACCGGGAACGCGGGCAGCACGGGCGCCTGCGCCAATGTCCTTGGATCGGAGATGTCCGTGCCGCCCTTGTCCACCCACGGCGTCGTCCACTCCAGCAGCGGCGTGCGGCACAGCTGGCGCACCAGCGCCATGCGCGCGCCCCGGAAGCGGATGGCGGGCGCCACCAGCGCGAGCGCGTGCACGGCCTCCGGCTGGTGCGCGGCCAGCCGCAGCGCCAGGAGCGCGCCCATGGACAGTCCTGCGACGAACACCCGGCGGTACCCGGAGAGCGAGGCCAGCGCTTCGTCCGCGCACGCCTGCCAGTCGCGGTAGTCCACGTCCAGCATCGCCTCCGGCGTGGTGCCGTGGCCCGGGAGCCGGGGCGCCACGACGCGCATCCCCCGCGCCGCCAGGGCCTCGCCCAGGGGGCGCACCTCCCACGGGCTGCCGGTGAAGCCATGCAGGAGCAGGCAGGCGTCCGGCCCCCGCCCCAGCGCGAAGGGCGCGGTGGACTCCCCGTCGATGTCCCGCCAGCGCGTGCTCACCGGGAGGACACTGGCCACGACGGGCCCCAGGCGCTATGCCGCCTGCCTCATGGCGGACACTCCGACGAAGCCCCCCGAAGTGCAGCTCCAGGTGCAGATGACCGAAGAGGTCGCCAATGGCCAGTACAGCAACCTGGTGCTGGTGAACCACACGGACTCGGAGTTCGTCCTGGACTTCCTCTACGTGCAGCCGCAGCAGCCCCTGGCCCGCGTGCGCTCGCGCATCATCACCAGCCCGCGCCACTTGAAGCGCCTGCTGAAGGTCCTCCAGGACAACGTGCAGCACTACGAGGCCCGCTTCGGCCCCATCCCCCCGGGCGAGGACGAAGGCCCCCGGCATTGAAGGGCGGGTCTCCAGGGACTTTCCTGGCGGCCCTTCCCGGCGCACACTGCGGCACCGTGTTCCGCGCTCTCGTGTTCGCCGCTGCCCTGCTGTCCGCCGCCACCGCCTCCGCCCAGTGCACGGGGGACGGCGTGCAGCTGTATCCCGCGCCCGGGGGCATCGTCCCCACCAACATGCGCCTCTTGCTGGAGGGGGTGGGCACCGCGAAGTCGCCGGTGCTGGGGCTGGTGGGCAAGCCGCTGAGGCTGGTCTCCACCGACCACGAGGTGAAGCTCAAGGTCACCAAGGGCTGGGAGAGCAGCCTGGGCCGCGCCACCGTCATCCTCAAGCTGGCGGAGCCGATGAAGCCCGACAAGCGCTACTTCCTGAACCTGCAGGAGGTGCTCCCCAACATCTCCCTGCTCAACGGCCAGGTGGGCGCGCAGCCCTCGTGGCTGAGCGGCAAGGGGCCGGACTCCAAGGCCCCCAAGTGGGTGAAGCGCCCCGCCGTGTCGGAGGGCTTCGTGCGCCGCTCGCCCCAGGGCATCGCGCGCTTCGTGAAGCTCAACCTGGCCCTGCGCGAGGAGAGCCCCGCCTTCCTGGTGGTGAAGCTGTCGCCGCGCCGCCTGGGCCTCTCCCCCCAGCGGTACCTGCTGCCCGTGCAGGGCAACACCGCTTATCTGGGCCATGAGGCCTGCGGCGGGGCGTTCTCGCTGGAGGACGGGCGCAGCTACCGCGCGCGCATCGAGGCCTTCGACGCGGCGGGCAACCTGGCGCCGTCCACGCCCCCCGTGGACTTCGAGGCCCCGTCCGCCCAGGGCCCCTAGTAGTGTTTCCGCCCGTTCAACCCGCGACAGGGAGACAACGGGCATGACGGCGACGGTGGACGTGGAGGGCTTGAAGGGGCGCATGGCCGCCTTCATCCAGAAGCTCCAGGACGACATCTGTGGCGCGCTGGAGACGCTGGACGGCCAGGGCCGCTTCCGCGAGGACGCGTGGACGCGCCCGGGCGGCGGTGGCGGCCGCAGCCGCGTGCTGGAGGAGGGCGCCGTCCTGGAGAAGGCGGGCGTCAACACCTCCATCGTCCACGGCGAGCTGGAGGAGGCCTTCGCGAAGAAGCTCCAGGGCGAGGGGCGCACCTTCTGGGCCGGCGGCCTGTCGCTGGTGCTGCACCCGCGCAGCCCGCACGTGCCCACGGTGCACGCCAACTACCGCTTCATCCAGCAGGGCGGCCGCGCGTGGTTCGGCGGCGGCGCGGACCTGACGCCGTACTACCTGCACGACGAGGACGCGGCCCACTTCCACCGCGTGCACAAGGCCGCGTGCGACGCGCACGACCCCACGTACTACCCGCGCTTCAAGGCCGCGTGCGACCACTACTTCCACCTGCGCCACCGGGGCGAGGCGCGCGGCGTGGGCGGCCTCTTCTTCGAGAACATGGGCGGCGACCTGGAGCGTGAGTTCGCCTTCGTGCAGGCGTGCGGCAACAGCTTCATCCCCGCGTACCTGCCCATCGCGCGGAAGCACAAGGACACGCCGGTGACGGAAGAACAGCGCTTCTGGCAGGAGGTGCGCCGGGGCCGCTACGTGGAGTTCAACCTGGTCTACGACCGGGGCACCATCTTCGGCCTGGAGACGCAGGGGCGCACGGAGTCCATCCTCATGTCGCTGCCGCCGCGCGTGCGCTGGCGCTACGACCACCACCCGGAGCCCGGCACCCCGGAGGCCCGGCTGGTGGAGGTGCTGCGCAACCCGAGGGAGTGGGCCTGATGTCCGAGTCTTCGAAGCCCGGGGAGCCCGGCCCCTCGAAAGCGCGCAACACGGGCGTGCGCCTGGGCATCGCCGTCACCGTGTTCGCGGCGATGGCCGCCACCGCCCTGTTCATGATGCAGCTCCCGGCGATGAAGGGCGGCGGGGCCGCGTCCCCGGAGCAGGTGTCCAACGAGGCCCGCATCCAGGTGCTGGCCCTGTGCGACGCGGTGCAGGGCTTCCGCGACGAGCACGGCGACTACGTGCCCATCGCGCCCTATCCCGTCCCCGTGCCCCAGCGGGGGGAGGCCGTGCCCTTCCCGCAGGACCACGAGGACTTCCACCGCATCGGCTTCGACCCCGGCCCCGCCGTGCACCTGCAGTACGAGGTGCGGGTGGAGGAGAGCCCCGTGGGCGAGCCGGAGGTGTCCTGCCTGGCCCGCGCGGACACGGACGGCGACGGCCTCAACGCCGTCTACCGCATCCGTCTGGATGCCAACGGGATGACCAGCCCCGTGCAGGTGGAGCACGAGGGCGAGTAGCCCCCCATGCAACTCCGGGTTCTCGTTGTGAGAGAATCCAGGCAATGGGAAACGTCGGCGACATCCGCGGCCCTCGCGTGGGTGGGACTCAAGGCCCCGGCGGGCCCCGCTCCGGCGGTGGGCCCTCGGGGCCCGCGCCCACGTCGCCAGCCTCTCCGTTCCGCGATGACGGGATGGAGACCTCCACCGCTACCCCCTCGCCCGGGGACCGCACCCGCATCGGGGCCCCGCCCGTGGGCCTTCCTCCGGAGGCGGACGGCGGCGCGTCTCTTGAGCCTGGAGGCGAGCCGGGCTCCCCGGCGGCGAGGCGATGGAGCCCGGCGGCGAAGGCCTGGAGCCCGGCGCCTCCCCGGACGGCG
>NZ_JBKGHJ010000555.1:0-5054 GCF_046520365.1 Corallococcus sp. 4LFB | reverse complement strand
CGCGCGCGTGGCGCAGGAAGCGGCCCGCGACGCCCGACGGTTCGTCCACGGGCAGGGCCCAGGAGAACGCGCGCGCGATGCGCAGCCCCGGCACGGGCAGCACCTGGAAGCGCCCCAGGGACAGCTCGCCGTGGATGCTCCAGCGCGACAGCAGCGCCACGCCCAGGCCCAGCGCCAGGGCCCTCTTGATGGCCTCGGTGCTCCCCAACTGGAGGTCTCCCGGCTGGGGGCCCTTGCGCACGCCCGCCTTGCGCAGGGCCCGGTCCAGCACCGCGCGGGTGCCGGAGCCCTGCTCCCTCCAGAGCAGCGGCACTCCCTTCAGGGCGTCGAGCGTGCGGATGCGCAGCCACTCCGGCGGCCCCTGCGACGCGACGACCGGCACCAGTTCGTCGTCCAGGTAGCGCTCCAGCCGGATGCGCGGCGCCCGCGCGTGCCCCTCCACCAGCCCGAGCGGCACCCGGCCCTCCGCGAGCCACGCCAGCACCTCGCGCGTATTGCCCACTTCCAGACGGACCTGGAGCCCCCGGTGGGTGCGCAGGAACGACGCCAGGAGGCCGGGCACGATGGCGCCGGCGATGGTGGTGCTGGCCGCCAGCGCCAGCTCGCCCTTGAGCGTCTCCTCCGCCGCGATGGCGAGCGCCGCCTCGTCCAGCAGGCCGTGGATGCGCTGGGCGTAATCGAGGAGCACCCGCCCCGCCGCGTTCAACCGCACGCCCCTGGCGGTGCGCACGAGGAGCGGCTGGCCGCAGTCCGCTTCCAGCTGGCGGACCTGCGCCGTCACGGCGGGCTGCGACAGGTGGAGCAGGCGTGAGGCCGCGGAGATCTGCCCAGTCGTCGCGACGACACGGAAGGTTTCGAGCCGGCGGGGATCGACGAACAAGGCCGCCATCCTAGACGACGTCCGGAGGAAGGGGTCCCCTCATCGGTGGGTGTTGAGAAGGGGGCGCTTGCGTTCGCCTGCCCGGCCGCGCGGCAGGTGGTTCTCGTTGGAAGCGGCAGGGCCTTTGATAGGTTGCCGCTCCATGAAGAAGATCCTGGTCGCGCTCCTCGTGCTCATCGTCCTGGCGGTCGCGGGGGTGGGCGGAGCGTTCATGCACTTCCAGAACGCCACCACCGCGCCGCACGCCGCGGCGGACCCGGCGCCCAAGGAGTTCATCGTGAAGAAGGGCGCGTCCGCGCGCTCGCTGGGCCAGCAGCTCCAGGCCCAGGGCTTCCTGGACGATCCCACCGTGTGGCGCTTCCACCTGTGGCGCCGGGGCAGCCTCAACGTGAAGGCCGGCCGCTTCATGCTGAGCCCCACCGCGTCCGTGGCGGAGCTGGCCACCGCGCTGGAAGGCCCGCCGCTGCCGGAGGACGTGCCCTTCGCCATGATTGAAGGCTGGCGCCTGCGCGACACCGACGAGGTGCTCGCCGCCCAGGGCCTCATCAAGCCGGGCGAGTACATCGCCGCGGCCAGCCGCCCGGACCGCTTCGTCGCGCCGTTCCCGCTGCCCACGCGCAGCCTGGAGGGCTACCTGTACCCGGAGACGTACGGCATCGTCGCGGAGAAGTTCAAGGTGGAGGCGTTCATCCAGCGGCAGATCGACACCTTCCGCGCCCGCTTCTACGACGCGCACCGGGAGGAGATCGCCAGGAGCGGCCGGTCGCTGCACGACATCGTCGTGATGGCCTCCATGCTGGAGCGCGAGGAGCCGGTGCCGTCCCAGCGCGCGCTCGTGGCGGGCATCCTCTGGAAGCGCGTGGACAAGGGCTTCCCCCTGGGCGTGGACGCGACGAGCCGCTACGAGCTCGCGGAGTGGAATGACCGCAAGGCGTTCCTCAAGCGGCTGCGGGACAACTCGGATCCATGGAACTCGCGCACCCGCGCGGGCCTGCCGCCGGGCCCCATTGGCGCGCCCACGGTGGACTCGCTGCTCGCCGCGCTGCGGCCGGTGAAGAGCGACTTCTGGTACTACCTGCACGACGCGCAGAAGGTCCTGCACCCGTCCCGCAACGCGCAGGAACACGAAGCACTGCGGGCCAAGTACAACGTGTACTGAGGCCCGCCGATGACGCCCCCCCTCGTCAAGCCAGACGCTCCCTCCTCTCCCGCCACCAGCGCGGAGGCGGCGTTGCGCGAGGAGGTGGCGCTGCTGCGCCAGGAGGCCGACCGGCTCCGCCGGCTGCTCGAGACCGCGGCGACCGTGACCTGGACGGACCGCATGGACGACGCGCGGTCGCCCATCTCGCCCTCGTGGACGGCCTTCACCGGGCAGCCCACGGAGCAGCTGCGCAACCGGGGCTGGCTCCAGGCCCTGCATCCGGATGACCGGGGGCGGGTGCTGGCGGCGTGGGAGCAGGCCAAGGCCGCGAAGCAGCTGTTCTCCACGCGCTACCGGCTGCGCCGCGCGGACGGCGTCTACGTGTGGGTGCTCGCCCGGAGCATGCCGGTGCTGGGGCCGGATGGCGCCGTGCGCGAGTGGGTGGGCACCTGCATCGACATCCAGGCGCAGGCCCTGGGCGAGGAGCGCGCCGCGTTCCTGGCGCGGGCCAGCGAGCTGTTCTCGTCGTCGATGGACGCTGGCGCCACGCTCGCGTCGCTGGCGAACCTGTCGGTGGGGAAGCTCGCGGACTGGTGCATCGTCGACGTGCTGCATCCGGACGGGCACTTCGAGCGCGTCCAGGTGGTGACGGAGGATCCGGCGCTGGCTTCGCTCGCGGCGGACGTGCAACGGCTGCCGCCGGTGCCCCGGGAGCGGCCCGTCTATCCTCCCGCGGTGGCGCTGGCCACCGGCCGGTCCACCCTCGTGCCGGAGGTCACCGACGCGCTGATGCAGGCCGTGGCGCAGGACGTGAACCATCTGGCGGCCATGCGCACGGTGGGCATCCGGTCGCTGCTCACGGTGCCGCTGCTGGCCCGGGGCCACATCCTGGGAGCGCTGACCTTCCTGGTCACCACCTCCGGGCGCCGCTATGGCGACGAGGACCTCCAGTTCGCCCAGGAGCTGGCGAACCTGGCCGCGCTCGCGGTGGACAACGCGCGGCTGCTCCAGGGCGCGCGCGACGCCATCCGCCTGCGCGACGAGTTCCTGTCCGTCGCGAGCCATGAGTTGAAGACGCCGCTGACGCCGCTGAGCCTGAAGCTCCAGGCGCTCTCGCGCGCGGTGAAGGCGCACCCGGACTCGCCGCTCGCGCCCGTCATCGAGGCGCACGTGGAGACGGGGCACCGCCAGGTCCGCCGGCTCACGGAGCTGATGAACGACCTGCTGGACGTGTCGCGCATCAGCGCCGGCACCTTCCGCCTTCAGCGCGAGGACGTGGACGTCGCGGAGGTGGTGCGCGAGGCGGCCGCGCGGTTCGCGCCCCGGTTCGCCCTGGAGCACTGCGACTTCCACGTGGAGGCCCGGGAGCCGGTGCACGGCAGCTTCGACCGGGCGCGGCTGGCGCAGGTGTTGGATCACCTGCTGGACAACGCCCTCAAGTACGGCGCGGGCACGCCGGTGTCCGTGGGGCTCGTGGTGGATGGGGCCAGGGTCCGCATCACGGTGCGCGACGGCGGCATCGGCATCTCGAAAGAGCAGCGGCCCCGCCTCTTCGAGCGCTACGGCCGCGCGGTGTCCGAGCGCCACTACGGGGGCCTGGGGCTGGGGCTCTACCTCACCCGCACCATCGTGGAGGCCGAGGGCGGCAGCGTGTCCGTGGACAGCCGCCTGGGCGAGGGCGCGACGTTCGAGGTGGCGCTGCCGCTCACGCGGCCCTGAGCCGCTACGGCGTGCTCGTGCCGGGCGGCTGGGGCGACGTGTGGAACATGTCCGCGAGGATGCGCTCGGCCGCGTCCGCGAGCAGGTCCCGGGCCATGCGCGTCTCCTCGCCGAAGATGCCGCGCGACGTGCGCGCGTCCAGCACGTGCGTGGCGAGCAGCGAGAACGCCGCGGGCTCGTCGAACGTCGCCTCCGAGGAGAGGACGCGCTTGCCGGGCTGCGAATCCTCCTCGTGGAAGCGCCCCTCCCAGGTGTCGCCCAGGGTGATGGAGAAGTACTGCGCCGCCACGTTGCCGGGCCTCGACATGTGCGAGGCGGCCACCACCGCGCGAAGCTGGCCGCGCTCCTCGGCGGTCATCTGGCGCTTCCAGGCCTCCACCGACGCGTGCATCGTGTCGATTTGATCCCTCGCCGAGTCCTCCGCGTTCTTCAGGAGGTCCGGCACCTGGGCGTGGATGAACGTGGAGAGCTGGTCCCGCGTCACGCGGTTCGCGGCCAGCACGGAGTCCACGAGCGCGAGCGACGCGCCGAGCATCCGGTGCTGCCGCGCCAACGCTTCGGCCGGGAGGCCGCGGGTGTCCAGGCTCGTGGCCGACGCGGTGATGAGGCCGCGCAGCGTGGTGAGGCGCGTGCGGGTGTCGTCGTCGAGCGCGTCCTGCTGGCTGGCGAGCAGGACGTGGAGCGCGAGGGGGACGTGCGTGACGGCCTTGTATTCGTGGTAGCGGCGCGTGCGCGCGGGGGCCTCGAAGCGCTGGCCGCCCTTGCGCAGGATGAGCACGTCGTCGATCTGCGCGATGACGGGGCCCATGCGGGACAGCACCGCCTCACGGCGCGCGGCGTACGCGTCGCGGAAGGCCTGGTTGAGCACGGAGAGCGGATCCGCGGGCTCCAGCGCCACGGTGCGCGCGACCTCGGAGGGCGGCTCGGGAGGAGGGGAGGGGGAGGCGGGACCGCCCACGGGGCACTCGGCCATGGGCGGCACCGTAGCGCCCTGCGCGCGTCCGTCATCCCCGGGCGAGGGCCGGGTGTCCGGATTCCTTCAACCCGCACGGGCGGTTCGTGCACACAGGCCTCAGGCGAGGACCCCGAGGGGATTCCCCGTCAGGGGCCCACCTCACGAACCGGTCCGACTGTCGGACAGGTCTTGAAGCCTGCGTTGGCCAGCAGGGCTGTCCGGGGTCAGGGGAGAGGCGTGACGCTGGGGGGCGGTGGCACCGCGATGCCTGCGGGGGTCGCCGCCGTCAGCTCCCGGGCCACTCGCGCGAGCCCGGCGTCCTTCGGGGAGAGCGCGGAGGCCGTGCGTACAGCTCGCGG
>NZ_JBKGHJ010000554.1:0-5071 GCF_046520365.1 Corallococcus sp. 4LFB | reverse complement strand
TGCGCCGCGCGCTGCCCCGCATCGCCAGCGCGCCCGCCTCCTGCCGCTGCGCCAGCGCGCTGGCGCTGGCCATCTTCACCGACCGCACGCGCATCCCCGCGGAGGTGAAGAGCCGCCTGCGTCCGCTGCTGGGCCGCTACCTGCCCTCCGGACTCGTCTAGCGTTCAACACCCGGCGCCTTCCGGCCGCGAGCGCCCGCCCGGCCGCCTGCTGCCGAATGCCCGGCCCGTTCACACATTGGCTCCCCACAGACCCGGAGGGGGAACCACATGGGGCTGCCACGGCTCAAGTACCTGACGTGGAGGGAGTTCGCGCGGCGCTTCTGGAAGGAGATTGAAGAGGACACCGTCACCGACGTGGCGGCGCAGCTGTCCTACTACTTCATCTTCTCCCTGTTCCCGTTCCTGTTCTTCCTCGTCACGCTGGTGGCGTACCTGCCGTTCGCGCCCGGCGCCGTGGACGCGATGATGGATCGCATCCGTCCGCTGGTGCCCGGCGACGCCATGGGCGTGGTCAGCCAGCACCTGACGGCCGTCGTCGGGGAGACGCGCCCCAAGCTGCTCACCGTGGGTCTGCTCGTGGCGCTGTGGACCGCGTCGCGCGGCGTGGACGCCCTGCGCAAGGCCCTCAACCTGGCCTACGACGTGTCGGAGTCCCGGCCCTACTGGAAGACGCAGGGCCTGGCGCTGGCCGTGACGCTGATGGGCGGCCTGCTCATCCCCCTGTCCTTCGCCATCCTGCTGCTGGGCGGGCGCGTGGGGGCGTGGGTGGCGGACAAGCTGGCGCTCATCGACGAGTTCCACCTCGTCTGGTCCTGGCTGCGCTGGCCCTTCACCGCGGCGCTGGTGATGCTGATGCTGTCGCTCTGCTACTACCTGCTGCCGGACGTGAAGCAGCGCTTCAAGTACATCACCCCGGGCTCCGTGCTGGGCACGCTCGCGTGGCTGGGCAGCACCTGGGGCTTCACCCAGTACGTGGAGCACTTCGGCAAGTACGACGTCACCTACGGCTCCATCGGTGGCGTGGTGGTGCTGCTGCTGTGGCTCTACATCTCCGGGCTCATCTTCATCCTCGGCGGGGAGCTCAACGCATCCTCGAACACGCCTCCGCGGAGGGGAAGGCCAAGGGCGCGCGCGACTTCGGCCAGCCCGCGCCCCTGGAGCCGCCCCTCAAGACCCCCGGCGCCGCCAAGAGCGCCGCCAGCGCCCGGAAGACGCGGCTGGCCCTCTTCAAACGCAAGCGCCGGGTGGCGGAGGGCAAGGACCCGGAGCCCCCGGGCCTCGCGCCGGACGGGAGCGACAACCCGCCCATGCACTGACCGCCCCCGGCACCGGACGCACGGGCCGGGGACAGCGGCGAACCGCCCCTGGCGTTTACTTTGTTCTCAAACAAAGTAGCCTCCCGCTCCATGGCCGGTCGTCGCGAACCCCTGGATGAGGAACAGCGTGCCCTTCACGACTCCTGGGACACGGTGCTCCGCACGGTGGGCAGGGTGGTGCTGAGCACGGTGCTCATCTGGGGGGTGTGCTCGGCGCTGCGTCAGGGCGTCCATGCCTCCAGCGACGCGCTGCTGGCGTTCGCCACCGGGGGGAGCGCCTGGTGGGCGCCGCTGGTGCTCGCGGGGGTGCTGCTCCTGGGCGGGCTGCTCAGGGGGGTCCTCAACCGCTGGTCCGGCTGGAGCGACGTGGCCTCGGACGGGGTGGATGTCGCGCTCCGCAACTACCACCTCACCTACGAGGACCCGGCGGACAACCCGCGCCCGCGCTACTCGCTGCCCGCCATCCAGCTCGCCTTGCGCAAGGCGGTGGCCACGCTGCTGACGCTGGGCACCGGCGCGTCGGGAGGGCTGGAGGGGCCCGTGGTGCTGGTGGGCGAGTCGCTGGGCGCGGGCGTGGCCCGCCTCACGCGCGCCCGCTCCGAGCACACGCTGCGCACCTGCCAGCTGGCGGGCATCGCCGCGGCGGTGGGGACGCTGCTCAACGCGCCGTTCACCGCGGCGCTCTTCGCGCTGGAGGTCGTCTACGGCAACCGCATCGTCTACCGGAAGCTGGCGTATTGCCTGCTGGCGGGAATCGTCGCGTATGCGCTCAACAACCGCTTCCTCGGCTTCAAGCCCATCTTCGTGGCGCCGCCACACGCGCACACGTACACGCTGGGGGAGTACGGGCTCACCGCGCTGGTGGCAGTGGCGGTGTCCGCGCCCATCGCGCTGCTGTTCGGCCTGACGATGAAGCACACGCGCAAGGTGGTGGAGCGCGCCAGCCCCATGCTGCGCGGCGCCATGGGCGCGCTGTGCACCGTCCTGGTGGCCGGGGGCCTCTCCTACGGCGCGGGCATGGACTTCCGGCACGTGCTGGGCATGGGGGAGTACACCATCGCCCAGCTGCTCACGGGCGCGCCGGGGACGCTGTCGCTGTGGTGGTACCTGCTGCTCATCGTCGGCGGAAAGCTGCTCACGACCAGCTTCACGGTGCAGTCGGGGGGCTCGGCGGGCATGCTCATTCCCTCCATGGTGCTGGGGGGCGTGTCGGGCGCGGCCACGGCGCAGTTCCTCGCGTCGGTGACGGGCACGGGGCCGGCGGACGTGACGGTGTTCGTGGTGGTCGGCATCGCCTCCGCCCTGGTGGCGGTGGTCGGCGTGCCGCTGGCGGCCATTGCCCTGGTGCTGGAGGTGTTCGGCTCCGCCTACGGGCCGCCCGCCGTCCTCGCCTGCTGCGTCACCTACGTGCTGACCTTGCGGCTGTCCGTCTACAACGAACAGCGCCGCGTGCAGGCGGTGGCGGCGGTGCCCGTCTCGGGAGCGTGAGCGGGAGGCGGGCCGCACGCCGGCGCGCGGCCGGGGGTGTTGGCCCTGGAGGCGCAAGCCCGGGCAAGGGCGAAGTCCTTCTCGCGCAGGTGGGCGGTGCGCGGTGCCGCCGCCCTGCCTGCCGTCATCCGGCTCGCCCTCTTCACCCCCACCGGCACGACTGGGCGTCGCCTACTGCTTGGGCAGCTTGGCCTGGATGGCCGTCAGCCCGCCCGGGGCGTCGCGGCCGCCGTTGTACCCATTCTGCGCGATGACCTTCCGCAGGTGCGCGATGCGGTCCTCGTTGGTGGGGTGCGTGGACAGCCACTTGAGCACGCCCGGCGTGGAGCCCTGCTCCTTCTGGAGCTTCTGGAAGAAGGAGATGAGGCCGTTGGGGTCGAAGCCCGCCGCGGACGAGTACTTCGCGCCGTACTCGTCGGCCTCCGTCTCCTCGCTGCGGCCGTGCGCCAGCTGCAGCCCGCCGCCCACCAGCTGCGCGGCGATCTGCGCCGCGGTGCCGGGGTTCTGGCCCAGCGCCGCCTGGGTGATGGCCTGCAGGCCGTAGGCGTTCACCATGGCGCGCGCGGAGTGCCGGCCCACCACGTGGCCCGCCTCGTGCGCCAACACGCCCGCCAGCTCCGCCTCCGTGTCCGCCGCGAGCAGGAGGCCCGTGTACACGTAGAGGAAGCCGCCCGGCGTGGCGAAGGCGTTGACCGTCTTGGGGTCGTCGATGACGTTGACCTTCCACTTCACCCCGGAGCGGTCCTTGTTGGCCTGCGACAGGATGGGCGCGGCGATGCTCCGGACGTAGTCCAGCACCGCCGGGTCCTCCACGTACTTGACGTTCTCCTTCGTCTCCAGCTCCTTCTTCACCTGGAGGCCGAGCTGGTTCTCCTGCTCGTCGGAGATGAGGACGCTGGCAATCGCCTTCTCCGCGCCCACGCGCTGCTTGGTGCAGCCCGTGGAGAGGCCCGAGGCCAGGGTGAGGGTCAGGAGTGCGGTGACCATCCGTTGCATGGGCGAGTCGTCCCTTCTTGCTGAAGTGGTGGAAGCGAAGCGTGCGCGGCCCGTCGTAGCCGCGCCCCCACGCCCGGGCAAGCGCCTTCCCCGCGCGGCATCCACCGGGGGACATGCGCCGGAAACAGTCCGGTGGTATGCCCCCGCCCGGATGCCTGAGCTACCGGAAGTGGAGATCGCCCGCCGCAACCTGGAGCGCTGGTTCAAGGGCCACCGCATCGTGCGCGCGGAAGCGGACGCCACCCGCGTCTTCCGGGGCGCGGAGCTGGCGCGCTTCACCCGGCTCACCGGGCGGGTGCAGGCCCTGGAGCGAAAGGGCAAGTACCTGCTCCTCACCCTGGAGGGCGGCCACGGCCTGATGGCCCACCTGGGGATGACGGGCAAGTTCGTGCGCCGCAAGCAGGGGGAGGCCGTCCCCCACAGCCGCGCCCGCTTCCACCTGGACGACGGCCACGTGGTCCACTTCGCTGATCCACGCCTCTTCGGCCGGATGGAGCCCGTGCCCGCGAAGGACTTGTGGGAGCTGCCCTCGGTGAAGGCCCTGGGGCGGGATCCGCTGACCGACGGGCTCACCGGGCCCCAGCTCCAGGAGGCGGTGGGGGACTCGAAGCAGGACCTGAAGGTGGCGCTGATGGACCAGGGCCGCGTCGCGGGCCTGGGCAACATCCACGCCGCGGAGGCCCTCTTCCGGGCGGGCCTGCACCCGGCGCGCAAGCCCGGCACCCTCACGCCCGACGACTGGAAGCACCTGGCGAAGGCCATCCACGCCGCCTTCGACTTCGCCTTCAAGGAACAGGAGGGCGAGGACATCACCTACCTGGAGGAGGCCGGCTCCGTGAACCGCTTCCGCGTCTACGGGCGGGCCGAGGGGCCCTGCCCGAAGTGCGGGACGACGGTGGAGTCCTTCACCCAGGGTGGGCGCACCACGCATTTCTGTCCGAAATGTCAGCCGCTCTCCAGCGTTGCCTCCCGCGCGTCCCGGAAGGGGCCGGCGGCGGGGAAGGGGACGGCCCCCGCCGTTGCAAGTACGAAGCCCCGCTCCCGTAGACGTTGACACCCCAGGGGTGCATGGCTTGAATCGCCCGCCCTTTACACCCGGCCGCGTCATGTCGCGGCCCCGGAGACCGTTGACCATGCCTCACGTCCTGCTGGCGGCGCTGCTCGTCGCCTCGTCCACGGCCACCGCGCAGACGCCGGTGCCCGATGGTGGCGCGCCCTCGGCACCCCAGGAGTCGCGCCCGCCGGGTCTCCCGCCCCCGCGCCCGCCGC
>NZ_JBKGHJ010000553.1:0-5072 GCF_046520365.1 Corallococcus sp. 4LFB | reverse complement strand
CGCGCGTGCGAAGCGCGTTCGGCGTGGAGCTGCCGCTGCGCGCCCTCTTCGAAGCCCCCACCGTCGCATCCCTCGCGGTGCGCGTGGACGAAGCCCTGCGGGCCCGTCAGGGTGTGAAGGTCCCGCCGCTGACGCCGATGGCGCGCACGGGCGACCTGCCGCTGTCCTTCGCGCAGCAGCGCCTGTGGTTCCTGGATCAGCTCCAGCCGGGCAGTGCCTCCTACAACGTGGCCACGGCGGTGCGTCTGGACGGCACGCTGGACGTCCCGGCCCTGGAGCAGGCCCTGACGGAGCTGGTGCGCCGGCACGAATCGCTGCGCACCACCATCCAGGCGCGTGAAGGCCAGCCGTTCCAGGTCGTCGCACCTCCGGGCCCCGTGGCCTGGGACGTCCTCGACGTGAGCGGCCATCCGCAGCGTGAGGCCGAGGCCCGGCGCATCGTCGATGCGTGGACGCGCGCGCCGTTCGACCTCGCGAAGGGCCCCCTGCTTCGCACGCGACTGGTGCGCCTGGGCGAGCGGGAGCACCTGCTCGCGATGGTGATGCACCACATCGTCTCCGACGGCTGGTCCATGGGCGTCCTCGTGCGCGAGGCCGTCGCGCTGTACGCGGCCCAGGTCGCCGGACGTCCCGCGCCGCTGCGCGAGCTGGGCGTGCAGTACGCGGACTACGCGGCGTGGCAGCGCGGCTGGTTGAAGGACGAGGTGCTCGGCGCGCAGGTGGCGTGGTGGCGCAAGCAGCTGGAGGGTGCGCCCCGGGTCATCGAGTTGCCCACCGACCACCCGCGCACCGCCGCGCCGCTGACTCGCGGTGCGCGCCGGACCACGACGCTTCCGCCCGCGCTGCGGGATGCGCTGTGGAGCCTGGGCCGCAAGGAAGGCGTGACGCCGTTCATGCTGCTGCTGGCGGCGTGGCAGGTGCAGCTGTCGCGCTACAGCGGGCAGGACGACATCAGCGTGGGCTCGCCCGTCGCGGGCCGCAACCGCACGGAGCTGGAGGGGCTCATCGGCTTCTTCGTCAACACGCTCGTGCTGCGCGCGCGCCTGGGTGACGGGCTCTCGTTCCGGGACCTGCTCAAGCAGGTGCGGGAGACGACGCTCGGCGCGCAGTCGAACCAGGAGGTGCCGTTCGAGAAGCTCGTGGAGGAGCTGAAGCCCGAGCGCGACCTCAGCCGCCCGCCGCTGTTCCAGGTGATGTTCACGCTCCAGGAGGCGCCCTCGCGCGAGGCACGGCTCCCGGGCGACCTGCGCCTGAGCCCCGTGGAGACGGGCACCGACGCCGCGAAGTTCGAGCTGTCCCTGTCCCTGGCGGACTCCGCGGACGGCTTGATCGCCGCGGTGGAGTACAGCCCGGACCTCTACGACGACAGCACCGCGGCCCGGATGCTCGGGCACCTGCGGGTCCTGCTGGAGGCCATCGTCGCGGAGCCCGGCCAGCGCGTCAGCGACCTGCCCCTGATGCCGGAAGCGGAGCGGCAGCAGGTGCTGGTGGCGTGGAACCGGACGGGGAAGGACTACGCGCGGAACGCCTGCGTGCAGCACCTGTTCGAGGCCCAGGCGGCGCGCACGCCGGACGCGGAGGCGGTGCGCTTCGAGGGACAGGTCCTCACGTACGCGCAGGTGGACGCGCGCGCGAACCAGCTCGCGCGGCGGTTGCGCGGCCTGGGCGTGGGGCCCGAGGTGCGCGTGGGCCTGTGCCTGGAGCGCTCGCCCGAGCTGGTGGTGGGCCTGCTGGGCATCCTGAAGGCCGGCGGCGCCTACGTCCCCATGGACGCGACGTACCCCGCGGAACGGCTGCGCTACATGCTCTCCGACGCGGGCGTGCGGGTGCTCGTGACGGTGGAGCGGTTGGCGTCGGCCCTGCCGCTCGCGGATGAGCAGGTGGTGCGGCTGGACGCGGACGCGGCGCTCCTGCGGGCGCAGCCGGAGACGCCGTGCGACGTGGCCGTGGACGCGGGCCACCTGGCGTACGTGCTCTACACGTCGGGCAGCACGGGCCAGCCCAAGGGCGTGATGGTCCCGCACGGCGGCCTGAACAACTACGTCGCGTGGTCGCTGGAGGCCTACGGCCTGGAGCGCGGCGTGGGCGCGCCGGTGCACTCGCCCGTGGTGTTCGACCTGACGGTGACCAGCCTCCTGGTGCGCTGGTCGCGGGACGCGGCGTGTGGCTGCTGCCGGAGTCGGACGGCGTGGAAGGGCTGGCGCGGGCGCTGCGGGCCCGGCCGGACTACAGCCTGGTGAAGCTGACCCCGGCGCACTGGGAGCTGCTGCGCCAGACGCTGCCCGCGGAGGAGGCGGCGGGGCGCGTGGGCGCGCTGGTGGTGGGCGGCGAGGCCCTGCCCCCGCGAGCCTGGACTTCTGGCGACGGCACATGCCGGGCACGCGGCTCATCAACGAGTACGGCCCCACGGAGACGGTGGTGGGCTGCGCGGTCTACGACGTGCCGCGCGACGCGGACGTGTCGGGAGGCGTGCCCATCGGACGGCCCATCGCGAACACGCGGCTGTACGTGCTGGACGCCCGGCTGCGGCCCGTGCCCCTGGGCGTGGCGGGCGGGCTGTACGTGAGCGGCGATGGCGTGACGCGCGGCTACCAGCAGCGCCCGGCGCTGACGGCGGAGCGCTTCGTGCCGGATCCGTTCAGCACGGAGCCGGGCGCGCGGATGTACCGCACCGGCGACGTGGCGCGTTGGCGCGCGGACGGACAGCTGGAGTACCTGGGCCGCGCCGACTTCCAGGTGAAGGTGCGCGGCTACCGCATCGAGCTGGGCGACATCGAGGCGGCGCTGGCGGCCCATCCCGGCGTGCGCGAGTCCGTGGTGGTGGTGCGCGAGGACGTGCCCGGTGACAAGCGGCTGGTGGGCTACGTCACGGGTGAGGCCGTGGACGTCGCGGCCGTGCGTGCTTCGCTCCAGCAGCGGCTGCCCGCGTACCTGGTGCCTTCGGCGCTCATGGTGCTGGAGTCGCTGCCCCTCACGTCCAACGGCAAGGTGGACCGCAAGGCCCTGCCGAAGCCGGAGGGCGAAGCGGGTGACCCGGACGTCACGGCCCCGCTCACGCCCACGGAGGAGCTGCTCGCGGGAGTCTTCGCGCAGGTGCTGGGCGTGGAGCGGGTGGGGCGCCGGGACGACTTCTTCGAGGTGGGCGGACACTCGCTGCTGGCGGCGCGGGTGGTGGCGCGGGTGCTCGCCGTCTTCGGCGTGGAGCTGCCCCTGCGTGAGCTGTTCGACGCGCCCACGGTGGAGAAGCTGGCGCTTCGCGTGGACGCACGGGCCCGGGCAGCGGATGCCCGTCCGGCTCCGGCGCTCGTGCCAGTGCCGCGCACGGAGGCGATGCCGCTGTCGTTCGCGCAGCAGCGGCTGTGGTTCCTGGAGCAGCTGGAGCCGGACAGCCCGCTCTACAACATCCCGAACGTCCTTCGCCTGGAGGGCACGCTCGACGTCGCGGCCCTGGAGCGAGCCTTCACCGCGCTCATCCAGCGCCACGAAGGACTGCGGACCACCTTCCACGCCGACGCGGAAGGCACGCCGTTCCAGCGCATCGCCACCGAGGGCAAGGTCGGCTGGGCCCAGCTCGACCTCCGCGACCGTCCCGACGCGGAACGGGAAGCCCGCGAGCATGCCCGCGCCGAAGCGCTGCGCCCCTTCAACCTGGGCCAGGGACCGCTGCTGCGCGTGACCCTGGTGCGAACCGGCGAGCGTCAGCATCTGCTGGTCGTGGTCCTGCACCACATCGTCTCCGACGGCGCGTCCGCGAGCGTGCTGGTGCGCGAGCTTGGAGCGCTCTACGCGGCCTTCAGCTCGGGGCGTCCTTCGCCGCTGCCGGCGCTGCCGTTGCAGTACGCGGACTTCGCGGTGTGGCAGCGTGAATGGCTGCGGGATGAGGCGCTGGACGAGCAGGTCGACTGGTGGCGGCGCGAGCTGGAGGGCGCCCCGGCCGCGCTGGAGCTGTCGACGGACAAGGCCCGTTCCGCGACGCCGACGTCGCGGGGCGGCTCCGTCCCGGTGGAGCTGTCGAAGCCGCTGTCGGACGCGCTGAAGACGCTGGGGCGCCGTGAGGGCGCCACGCCGTTCATGGTGCTGCTGGCCGCGTGGCAGACGCTCCTGTCGCGCTACTCCGGACAGGATGACATCAGCGTTGGCACGCCCATCGCGGGCCGGAGCCGCGCGGAGGTGGAAGGCCTCATCGGCCTGTTCCTGAACACGCTGGTGCTGCGCACGCGCGTGGCACCGGAGCGGACCTTCCGGCAGCTCCTGGGGCAGGTGCGCGAGACGACGCTGGGAGCGTTCGCGCACCAGCAGGTGCCGTTCGAGCGGCTGGTGGACGCGTTGAGGCCGGAGCGCGACCTGGGCCGCACGCCGCTGTTCCAGGCGATGCTGGTGTTCAACACGAAGGTGGACACCGCGCTGTCCCTGCCGGACCTGACCCTGCGTCCCGAGCCGGTGGAGGGCGAGCACACGAAGTTCGAGCTGAGCCTGTCACTCGCGGAGTCGGCGGAGGGCTTCCGGGGCGCGCTCGCGTACAGCACCGACCTGTTCGAGCAGGCGACGGTGGAGCGGATGGTAGAGCACCTGCGGGTGCTACTGGAGGGCATCGCCGCGAATCCGGACGCGACCGTGAGCGCGCTGCCGATGCTGGCGGAGGCGGAGCGGGAGCAGGTGCTGAGGACGTGGAACCAGACGGCGGAGGCGGTGCCGCTGGAGAGCATCCACGCGCAGTTCGAAGCGCAGGTGGAGCGCGTGCCCGGAGGCGTGGCGGTCGTCGCGGGAGGCAAGCAGCTGACGTACGCGGAGCTGGACGCGAAGGCGAACCGGCTGGCACGAGCGCTGGTGAACGAGGGCGTAGGCCCGGACGTGCTGGTGGGCCTGTACGTGGAGCGGACGGTGGAGGCGGTGGTGGGGATGCTGGGCATCCTCAAGGCGGGAGGAGGGTACGTGCCCATGGACACGTCCTTCCCGGAGGCCCGGGTGAAGGCCATCGCGGAGGACGCGGGGCTGCGCGTGGTGGTGACGCAGCGGACGCAGGCGGCGGACGTGGCGGGCCTGGGGCTCGTCACCGTCATCGTCGAAGCGGT
>NZ_JBKGHJ010000552.1:0-5076 GCF_046520365.1 Corallococcus sp. 4LFB | reverse complement strand
CGCCAGCCCCAGCGTCACGTACCGGCGCCCGTTCACGGCGGCGGCGCGCATCGCGGCGTCCACCAGCGTCTCCGCGGTGCCGTTGGGCGCGGTGGGTTCGCGCAAGAGGTCCTGGAGGAACCAGCCGTCGCGCGCGTACACGGGCGTCACCGACAGGAAGCCCACCACGCGGCCCTCCACCTCCGCCACGAAGGCGCGGCGCTCGCGGGCGAAGGCGCCCGGGGCCAGCCCCACCAGGAAGCCCATGGTCGCCATGCGGCGCGACGCGAGCCAGTGCTCGGCCAGCACCTCCACCGCCGCGCGCAGCGGGTGGCCTTCCGTCTCCATCACCTCGGCGGGGACCTCGCGCACGCGCACGCCGTGGGAGCGCGCGCGGCGGAGCTGTTCGCGCAGGCTGCGGCTGCCCTTCACCACCCGCTCCCAGTTCGCCGGGTCCCACACCGGCTGCTCGCCGATGGGCAGCTCCTCGAACGGGACGAGCTGGGAGAAGCGCGCCTCCGTGGCGAAGAAGCTCACGCGCCGGCCCGCGCTCCGGGCCGCCCGGTGGAAGGCCGCCACCACGTCGTGCACGCGCTCCGGCGCGGCGATGGGGCCGCCTCCCGCCACCCACGCGCCGCCCGTGTCCACGTAGGCGATGCACCCGTCCCCCTCCGGCGCGAACCAGTACTGGAAGCCCGGCTGGAGCACCTGGAAGGACGTCGCGTTCCAGCCGTGGCGCTTGAGCAGCGCCAGCACCCGCTCGCGCGCGTCGCCTGCGGTGTCCTGGGGGGAGTCGGCCATGGTTTTTGCGTTCAAACTACGTCCCACCGCGGCGGCCCGCCAGCCAAAGCCGCCCGGGGAGGCAGGGCCCTTCCTGGACGGACCGTGCGGAAGTGCACCCTCCCCGGGTGGAGCGCGCGGGAATGGATCCACTCCGGCGGCTTCTTCGCACTAAGGGAAGACGTCCCCGCGTTCTTCTGGAGCCGTGCACCGTGTCCCCACACCGTCTCATTCCGCCCCCCGGGTTGCTCATCGCCGCGCTGCTGCTGCCAGCCGCGGCCCTCGCGCAGGTGCGCACCAACGTCGCGCGGCTGCTCACCTCGGATGCGGCGGAGGTCATCGACGCGCCGGTGGTGGGACTCCAGCGCACGGCGCTGCCGCTGTTCGCCGGGCTGTCGGTGGACACGTCGCTGTACGCGACGCGCTGCTCGCGCCGAACCTGGGGGTGCGGTGGGCGGTGGCCGGAGGGCCGCACCGGGTGGCGCTGGGCGCGCGCTACACGCACTTCGTGGGCGCGTCCGCGTACTCCAGCCGCGTGGAGTCGCGCGAGCCCGCCATCCAAAGCTTCACGCCGGAGCTGTCCGGCCCGGCCTTCTACGGCGTGTATGGCCTGTCGCTGGGGCCGGTGCTGGTGCAGGGCGAGGCGCGCTATGCGCGGTACGACTCCGACTACCTGGCCTTCACCGGCGCGGTGGCGTGGAACTTCACCGGGGCGTGGTCGCTCATCGCGGAAGGGGGCATGCGCGTGAAGGGCGGCGCGAAGCTCAAGGCCGCCGCGGGCGTGCGCTACGGCGGCGAGCACCTCGGCCTGGCGCTGGGCGCGGCCTACGTGGACCTGAGCGACCCGGCGCTCCCGGGGCAGGACCTGCCGGTGCTGCCCACCTTCGACCTGTCCTGGAGCTTCCGATGATGCGGCGGTGCGTCGTGGGCCTGTGCGGTTTGTTGCTGGCGTCGTGCTCGGCGGAGATCAACGTGGAGACGGCGCCGTTCACCCAGACGGTGCCGGTGACGTCGGTGCTGGCGCCGGTGTACGCGGAGGTGGCGCTGGACCTGCCGGAGGAGACGCGGGACCTGTCGGTCGTCACCGTCAACACGGTGCAGGCCGCGCTCACGGTGGCCAATCCCTCCCAGGTCCTCACGCTGGAGCTGAGCGCGCGGCTGTCCTTCACCGGGCAGGCGGAGCCGGGCACGCCCAAGACGTACACGGAGGCCAACCTGCCGCCGTACTACGCGGCGTCCACGCTGCTCCTGGCGCCGCGCGCGTTCGCGCCCAACAGCCGCACGCCGCTCACGGTGAACAGCCCGGCGCTGAAGGAGGCCCTGGGCCGGCGGCGCGTGTGGCTCATCGTGGAGAACACCGTCACGCGGACCAGCGGCCTGCCCACGGGCGGGCTGCCGGTGAACATCGTGCTGGAGAACATCGTCTTCAGCGCCAACGTCACCAAGACCTTCCCGGGGCTGGGCGGGGCCTTGGAGGTCGGCGGGCTCTAGGGCTGGAGCAAGCGCGCGAAGGCGTGCACGCAGAACTCCGCGAAGGCGCGCACCTTGGCGGGGACGAGCCGGCGGTGCGGATGGACGAGGAAGATGCCACGCCCGGCCACCGGGGCTTCCGGCAGCAGCGTCACCAGCGTGCCCGCGCGCAGGTCGTCCAGCACCAGATAGCCGGGCAGGTTGGCGATGCCCCGTCCCTGGAGGACGGCCTGCCGCAGGATGAGGTTGTTGTTGGATTGGAAGGGCCCGGAGACCCGCAGGCTGTGTCTGCCTTCAGGCCCTTCGAACTGCCACGCCATGGGCGAATGCCCGCGCTTGAACGTCAGGCAGTCGTGCTCCAGCAGGGCGTCTGGCGTGCGCGGCGTCCCGCGCCGCTGGAGATAGGCGGGGCTCGCGCACAGGAGGCGCTGCTCCGGGCCGAGGCGCCGCGCCACCAACGTGCTGTCCTCCAGCGCGTCCGCGATGCGGATCGCCACGTCGAAGCCTTCCTCCACCAGGTCCACCAGCCGGTCGCTCGCGTCCAGGTCCACCCGCACCTCGGGATGGAGGGCCTGGAACGCGGCGGCCATCGCGCCGACGTGGACCTCGCCCAGCACCGCGGGCGCGGCGATGCGCAGGAGGCCCCGGGGCTTTTCATCCAGGGCCGTGACGGACAGCGCGGCCTCCTCCAATTCCGCCAGCACCCGGCGGCAGTGCTCGTAGAAGACGCGGCCGGCCTCCGTGAGGCTCACGTGGTGCGTGGTCCTCCGGAGCAGCCGCGCCCCCAGGCGCGACTCCAGGTGGGCCACCTGCTTGCTCACCGCGGAGGGCGTCAGGCCCAGCCTTCGCGCCGCCGCGGAGAAGCCGCCGTCCTCCACGGCCCGCACGAAGGCGTGCAGCGGCATCACCTCGTCGAAGAGCAGGGGGTTCGGCTTTTTCCGCTGGGGCACAGGCGTCGTTCCTCGGGACCACGTTCCCAATCCCGGTCCCCCGGCGCAAGAGAAGGGCATCGGGGACGCCCACCGCGTCCCCCTCTGGAGGAGCACCCATGCGGACACCTTCCCCCGAATCCGGACGCCTGTTCGGCCTCACCGACGGCGAGGCCGGCTATGCCCTGCTGCGCATCACCCTGGGCCTCAACATCCTGCTGCACGGCGTGGTGCGGCTGGTGGGGGCCCCGGGGCCTTCGCAGACGGACTGGTGAAGGCCTTCGAGACCTCCCTGCTGCCCGGAGCGCTGGTGCGGCCCTTCGCGTGGGTGCTGCCCTTCGCGGAGACGGCGGTGGGCGCGCTGCTGCTGGTGGGCCTGCTGACGCGTCATGCGCTCGCGGTGGGAGGGCTGCTGATGCTGGCGCTCGTGTTCGGCACGGCGCTGCGGAGCGAGTGGGAGATGTTGAGCGTGCAGATGCTCTACGTGGGCCTCTACGCCGCGCTGCTGGGCACCGCCCGCTTCAACGCCCTGGCCCTGGACCGGCTGCGCCTGTCCGCGCCGGCCGCGACGCCCCGGAGCGTCCCGTGAGCACCCGGCGCCAGTTCCTGTCCGGTACCGCCCTGGCGGCAGGCGCGCTCGCGGTGCCGGGGGCCGTTGCCGCGGAAGCCCCCGCGCGCGGCACGCCGAGGGCCTCCGCGAAGAAGGGCTTCTGGCCGGGAGGAGCCCGGCTGGCCATCTCCCTGTCGCTCCAGTTCGAAGCCGGCGCGCAGCCCGAGCGCGGCGCGAGCAGTCCGTTCCCGCCCATCGACGTGAGCCGGGACGAGCCCTTCGTCGTGGACGTGCGGGGCAGGCCCTTCGCGGTGGTGCCCTACACGCTGGGCATGAACGACATCATCAACTTCGAGTCGCGCAACTACACCGCCGACCACTTCGCGAGCGAGCTCAAGCACGAGTTCGACGCGCTGTATGCCGAAGCGGGCGAGCGCCGCAGGATGATGTCCATCAGCATGCACGACCGCATCTCCGGCAGGCCGGGCCGCGTGAAGATGCTGGAGGAGTTCATCCGCTATGCGCAGCGCCAGCCGGGCGTCTGGTTCGCGCGAAAGGACGCACTGGCGCGCTGGACGCTGGAGCAGGCCGGAACCCGAGGAGCCGCCATCCAGGCCGGACGGCTCCCCGTTCCCACCCGTCAGGGGCCGTCGTCCTCCGCGTCGTCCGCGCCGCCGTCGTCCGCGGGGGCGCGGCCGAGCAGCCGGTCCACCTCCGCGTGCGCGTCTTCCGCCTGCGCGGGGCTGATGCGCTTGTAGACCTTGAGCGAGTCCACCACACGGTGCGCGTGCTTCCACAGCGCGCGCGAACCGCTGGCCGGTGAGCGCTTGCGCGGGGACGGCAGCATCGCGGCGAGCACCGCGCCCTGCGCCACGGAGAGCTGGGACGCGGACACGCCGAAGTGCTCGCGCGCCGCCGCCTCAATCCCATACACGCCGTTCCCCCACTCCACCACGTTGAGGTACAGCGTGAGGATGCGCTGCTTCGTCAGCGCCTCCTCCAGCCGGTGCGCGAGCACCAGCTCCTTCAGCTTGCGCAACAGGCTGCGGTCCGTGGACAGCCAGAGGTTCTTCGCCAGCTGCTGCGTGAGCGTGGACGCCCCCCGCCCCAGCTTCCCCTCCTCCACCGCCTGCCCCACCGCGCGCGCCAGCTCCACCGTGTCCACGCCGTCGTGCAGGTAGAAGCTCGCGTCCTCGGAGAGCAGCACCGCGTCCACCGCGGGCTTGGACACCGCCGACAGCGGCACCCACTGCTGCCGGCGGCGCGGCTTGCGCCCGGCCTCGCGCGCCTCGCTGGCGCGCTGCTCGATGAGCGCCGTCGTCTTCGGGTTCTCCTTCACCAGCGGGCCGCGTCCGGCAGCCCGGCGAC
>NZ_JBKGHJ010000551.1:0-5086 GCF_046520365.1 Corallococcus sp. 4LFB | reverse complement strand
AGCGCGGCGCGCAGGGCCGGCCCAGCGCTCGCGCAGGGCGGGGGCGCGCTCCTGGTGCGCGGGGGGCAGGTTGCCGGAGTAGAGCCGCTCCAGGTCCAGCAGCGTGAGGATGGACTCCGCGAGGCCTCGCTCCAGGTCGCCGTGCTGGAGCGCGTCCGGGAAGCCCAGCTGCATGAGCAGGCGCATGCGGCCGTCCAGCGACGGGAACTCCGCGAGCGTCGGGCGGTCCTGCGCGCCCTTCTTGAAGACGCGGCGCGTGATGAACTCGCGCTTGAAGTCGAAGAGGGGCAGCTCGCCGCGCAGCTGGCGGGCCAGGCGCTCGGCCTCCTCCGTGATGCCGAACAGCGTCGCGACGAAGCGCGAGACGTGGCGGGCCACCTGGATGAGCAGGTCGGACTCCGCCGGGCCCGAAGGGCTGGTGCCGCCGGACTTGCGGTAGGCGTCGAAGGCCTGGAACAGGTCGGGCGCGTCACCCTGGAGCTGCGCGTCGAAGCGCTCCGCCAGCCGGCGCAGGCCGCTGGGGCGGTACAGGTCTTCGAAGGAGAAGCCCGGCAGGCCCAGCTGGAGCGTGGGGGCAGGGGCGGAAGCGGGGTCGTTCAAGGCGCGCATGTCACGGGACTTCAGGGGGAGGTGAACCTGGAGCAACGATTCCAGAAGGGGGCCTATTTCGCGGCGTGTCGCCCGGAAAGCAAGCGGCTTGGGGCCTGGAGGCCGCCGGGCGTGAGGGAGGCCATCGGGCAGACTCGTCCCCATCCGACGTCAGGCTCGTCCCATCCGACGTGTTGAGGCGGTGGGCCCCAGCGGCTACGGTGCGCCGCCATGATGGACCCCGCTGCCCGTCGCGTCTCCGAACCGCACCTGGCCCCCGTGCCGGATGCCTGCTACCTGTGCAAGGGAGCGCGCCTGCGGCTGCGTCACCGGGCGCGCGGCGCGACCCAACCCCAGGGGGCGGCGGCCTACAACTGCACGTCCTTCGGCCACCGCAGCCACCCGCCCATCTGGGGCTGCGAGGACTGCGGGATGATGTTCCAGTGGCCGCTCCAGTCCCCGGACGTGCTGCTCCAGGCGTACCAGGACGTGGAGGACCCGCTCTACGTCGCGGAGAAGGACAACCGCTACCACACCTTCCGCCGCGTGCTCCGCGAGCTGGGCCCGGCCCAGGGCCGCACGCTGCTGGATGTGGGCGCCTACTGCGGCTACTTCCTGGACGTGGCCCGTGAGGCGGGCTTCCGCCCGGAGGGGCTGGAGCTGTCGCGCTGGGCGGCCGGCAACGCGCGGAGCCTGGGCTTCACGGTGCACGGCATCCCCCTGCGGGAGCTGGCGGCGAAGGGGCTCCAGTACGACGTGGTGACGCTGTGGGACGTGGTGGAGCACTTCGCGGATCCGCGCGAGGAGCTGAAGGCGGCGCTCGAGCTGGTGCGCCCCGGCGGCCGCATCTACCTGTCCACCATCGACGCGGGCAGCCTGCTGGCGCGGCTGCTGGGCGGCCAGTGGCCGTGGCTGATGGACATGCACCTGTTCTATTTCGGCCGCCGCACCCTGGCGCTGCTGCTGGAGGAGGTGGGCTTCCACGTCACGGACGTCCGGACGTACACGCACATCATCTCCGCGGACTACCTGCTGCGGAAGGTGGGGGCGAGCTTCACGCCCGCGGCGCCGGTGCTGGAGCTGGCGCGGCGGGGCGTGCCGTCCAGCTGGTCCATCCCGTTCAACCTGGGCGACAACATGTTGATGGCCGCCGAGCGGCCCCGCTGAAGGTGTCCCCCGCGCCTATGTCCCCCTTGATGCGGCGGGTGCTGCACCCGCTGGTGCTGCTCACGTTCTTCGCGCTGTCGGCGTTCCACACCTGGCCGCTCGTGTCCCAGATGAAGGGGCACGTGATGGGTGGCCGCGAAGACGTCTACATGAACATGTGGCACCTGTGGTGGATGCGGCAGGCCCTGTGGGTGCAGCCGCAGAACCCCTTCTTCGCGCCGTTCCTCCACTGGCCGCTGGGGGCGGAGCTGTACTGGCACACGCTGGCGCCCGCGAAGACGCTGTGGGGCGTGGTGCTGCTGCCGTTCATGCCGGTGGAGACGGCGTACAACGTGGTGCTGTTCGGCTCGTTCGTGCTGACGGGCTACACGTCGTGGCTGCTGCTGCGCTACCTGCTGGAGCGCGCGGGCCACGGCCCCTGGATCGCGGCGGCGGCGGCGCTGGCGGGCGCGTGCGTGTTCAACTTCTCGCGCTACCACCTGGCCCACGCGACGGCGCACCTGAACCTCAGCGCGCTGGAGGGGCTGCCGCTCTACCTGCTGTGCTTCTTCCGCTGGCTGGACGAGGGCAAGCGCAAGTGGCTGGTGGGGCTGGCGCTGTGCGCGTTGTACGTGTTGCTGTGTGACTATTACTACCTCGTCTACATCGCGCTCTTCTCGCTCTTGTGGGTGGTGGCGGAGCGGTGGAAGCGGGGGCCGCTGCTCTCCGTGGACACGTGGAGGGATCCGCTCGTGCGCCGGGCGGTGGTGGCGGGCGTGGCGGCGGGGCTCGCGTGCGTGCCGCCCATCGTGCCGCTGCTGCTGCATGCGTTCCCCGCGCCGCTGCAGATCCACCACGGCGACTCGGACTACTTCTCGGACCTGTATTCGTTCTTCGTTCCGGACACGCGCTCGGCGTGGATGACGGAGCTGCCGGCGAGCGCGCGCGAGTTCTCCCTGAACATCCTGCGCATGAAGATGGCGACCAACGCGGAGGAGACCGGCAACTTCCTGGGCTGGGTGACGCCGCTGCTGGCCGTCTTCGCGCTGTGGCGGGGCGTGCCGGAGGGGCGCCGGTGGGCGGGGCTGGGGCTGGGCTTCGCGGTGCTGTCCATGGGCACGGTGCTCAACATCGGCCTGGAGGACCGGGTGTCCCCGGTGGTGCTGCTCTTCGTCATCGCGCTCGCGGTGGCGCTGGTGCCCGCGTGGCGGGAGCGGGTGTGGCGGCGGGACGTGTTGCTGCTGTTGGCGCTGGCGGTGTGGCTGTCGCTGTCGGAGCCGCTGACGGCGTTCGGCGTGCCGCTCAAGGTGCAGATTCCAATGCCCTACGTGGTGTTCAAGCACGTGGTGCCGCTGTTCTCGCGCGGGGGCATGCCGGTGCGCTTCGTGCTGCTCACGTTCCTGTCGCTGTCGGTGCTGGTGGCGTTCGCGGCGGCGCACGCGGGGACGTGGGCGTCCCGGCGTGACGCGCGGCTGGGCGTGGCGGTGGCGCTCGCGGTGGCGCTGGTGCCGAACGTGGAGTACCGGGGCCTCCAGATGCTGGTGCCCCAGGTGCCCCGGCTGCCGCCGGTGTTCGATGAGATTCGCGACGCGCCCATGCCCGCGGCGTCCTGACGGACAACGTGCAGGGGCAGTGGGAGCAGATGTTCCACGGCAAGCCGGTGTCTTTCGCCCGGCTGTCGCGGTTGCCGGTGCGGGAGTCGGCGCTGGTGGACTCGCGGTTGATCCGCGCGGCGGAAGGGATGCGCAGCGCGTTCGGCACCGTCACTCCGGAGGAGCGCGAGGAGATGCGGCGCTTCCTGAAGGAGCACCACTTCAAGTGGTACGTGACGCACTTCTTCCACCCCATCCGCCACCAGTTCATCACGGACGAGCTGGGAGGAGAGATGGTGCACCAGGACGGCTACGTCACCGTGTACCGCTTCCCCTGAGCGGGAGCGGTCAGTGGCAGGTCAGGTCCACCTCGTTTTCACGCTCCGTGGCGCCGGGGACGACCGTGTCGCCCTCCACCGTCACGACGGTGCGCTCGTCCGACGCGGCCAGCGCACCGCACTCGGTGGTGGCCGTGGTGCAGTGGCGGACGAAGAGCAGCGTGTCCTTCCCTGTCGCGCTGAGGCGCGTGACGTCGCAGCGCGGGGAGTCGAAGCCGGGCGCCGGGGCTCCGTTGAAGCGCTCGTCGCCGGGCAGGTCCTTCGAGTCCAGCACCGCCCCGTTCGCTCCGATGAGGGTGAAGAGATAGCGGGTTCGCGTGAGGCGGAGGTTGGAATACTCCGGGTCCGGAGTCGTGGTCTCGTCGCGGGTGAACACGCGCAACGTCGCGCCCGAGGGCCGCTTCAGCGTGAGCTTCCGGGCCTCCAGCGGCGCACCTTCCTGCTGGGGACAGGCCAGCTGTCCCGCGGGGAGCCGCACCGCGCGCGCGTAGGTCTCCGGGGCGAGATGCTTGATGGGGACGAGGAGCGAGGGCGCGGATTCGGGGTCGCAGAGGCCCACGAGCCACACCCAGAAGCCGGGTTTGAGGCCGGGGAGGGTCTTGCTCTCGATGAGCCGGGGGTAGCCCTCCGGCAGGCTCAGGCCCGCCTTCCGGAGGAAGGCTTCGAGGGTGACCCAGGTGGCCCGCTGGGCTTCCGCCTCGGCCTTGTTCCTGGAGCCCTTCCAGAGGATGGCCTGCGCGGGGGCGTCAGCGGAGGCCGGGGTGGACGCGAGGGCCAGCAGGCCCAGGACGAAGATGCATGAACGCATGGCGGTTCCCCCTTGGGGTGCGCGACCGCATCGACCGCGACGCCAGGCCCCGGACGACCACGCTGTACACCCCATGTCCGACACGGCACCCACCGGTCTGCTTGTCGGAACAGCGGCGGAGGGCTCCTCCGGCGCCGGTCCGCCCAACTGGTCCGACTGTCGGACCAGTTCGCGGTGCGCCGCCGCCGGGAGGTGTCCTGTTCGCAGGCTCAGGGCTTCTTGGGTCCGCCGCGCTTCGGGCGAGAGCCACGTGACGCGGGGGGACGAGGCGTGCCTTCCGGCCGAGGCGTCTGCTTGCGAGAGGGCTTCGCGGGCCGTGCATTCTTGGGGCGGGAGGGCTTCGCCGGACGACGGCGTTCGTCCGTCTTCGCCGGTCGGGATGACCCGCTGAGGTCGATGCGTGGAGGCAACGGCGGACGGGCCTGTTCCGAGGACGCAGGCTGCACGGGACGCTGTTGCCCGGAGGCGGAGGGCGGCTTCGGCGGACGGCGCTGCTCCTCACGCCGCGGGTTCGCGGGCCGCTCGGCGGCAACTGCCGATGGAGGCTTGGGCGGACGGCCCTGCTCGTTACGCGGGGCTTGGGCGGACGCCTGCGCTCCACGAGGCGGCTTCGG
>NZ_JBKGHJ010000550.1:0-5116 GCF_046520365.1 Corallococcus sp. 4LFB | reverse complement strand
CTCGGAGGGATGGGCAGCCCCCCGGCCACGGCAGAGACGAGTCGGCGACGCATGGACCGTCAGCGGGAGCCCGCTGGCACCGGGAGACCCGACGCGGTTCTCCGAACTGGTCCGACTGTCGGACCAGTTTCCACCGCTCGGAGGGACGGGCAGCCCTCCGGCCACGGCAGGCGATGAGGCCGGGCCGACCTGGACCGTCAGCGGGAGCCCGCTGGCACCGGGAGACCCGACGCGGCTGTCCGAACTGGTCCGACTGTCGGACCAGTTTCCGCTGCTCGGCTTGACGGGCAGCCCCCCAGCCACGGCAGGCGCCGAGGCCGGGCTGACGGGATGCGTCAGCGGGAGCCCGCTGGCACCGGGTGACCCGGCGCGGTTGTCCAAACCTGTCCGACTGTCGGACAGGTTCGTGAGGTGCGCCGCCGCCGGTGCACCCGGTTGGGCACTGAGTCCAGGACGAAGCTGGACCACCAGCCGTGTGCCGGTCGCCGCCTCCGGATGGAAGTGCAGCGTGGTCGCCTGTCCCCCGGCGGCGGCCCGCACCGCCCGGAGGACTTCCTGGGCCTCCCGGGCGGAGTGGGGCGGCAGCGTGACGCCCGGCCCGGAGCCCGCCTCTTCGGACATCCGCAGGTGGCACAGCGGCTTCAAGCCCCGCGCTTCCGCCTTCTCGGCCGTGGTCACCGCCAGCATCGCCATGCCCTCTTCAGGCATGGCCGCGGCGGGGCCTTCTCCCGGGCGCCGCACGTGGGCGCTGCCCACGAGCACCAGCTCGAACCCACTGTCCAGCAGGGCCCGCGAGGCCCGCAGCGACGCGGCCAGCGTGCCCGCCCCCGCGTCCACCACGAAGTTCGGCCCCTTGGTGTCCAGTGCTCCCGCCACCCGCCCCGGCGTGACGTTGGGCATCATCCCCTGGAGTGTGTAGGGCCCGGAGGGCCGCAGCGCGCCCACCGCCGCATGCAGGCGGTCCACCAGCGGCAGGAGCCGTGCGGAGTCCGGTGCTCGCTGGACGTGCTCGCGCAGCCGGCGCCGCGTGGAGTCCGCCAGCACGCGCTGCGTGGCCTCCACGCCCCGGCGCGTCTTCCCCTCCAGCCCCAGGACGATGGCCGTCCCCGTCCGCAGCGAATCAAAGGCCCCGAGCTTCTTCACGACGTCGCTCGCGACGATGAGCCCCAGGTGCTGCGTGAGGTCCATGTCCTCGGTGATGTCCGGCAACAGCCGCACGGACGCGGGCAGCCGCAGGCCCCGGGCGTCGACGCGCGCCTCCGGGAACATCCCCTCCGCGGCCACCACCACCAGCGCTTCGCCCGCAGCGGGCACCGCCCTTGCGCGCGTCGCGACCGTGCCTCCCCGGTACTCTTCCAGCACCAGGTGCGCGTTCGTCCCGCCGAAGCCGAAGCCATTCGTGGCGGCCCGGCGGGGATTCACCCCGTTCTCCGGCCACGGCTGCTCCCGCGTGCTCACCTCGAAGTCCGGCCCGAGCGCTCGGAGCCCCGCGCCCGGACGGTCGAAGTGGGACTGCGGCGGGAAGCTCCGGTGCTCCAGGGCCTTGCACAGCTTGATGACCGAAGCCGCCCCCGCTGCCCAGCCGACATGGCCGATCAGCGCCTTCACGCTGGCGAGCTGGAGGCCCTTGCGCTTGCCGCCGAAGACGCGGCCAATCGACTGCAACTCGGTGGTGTCACCGGCCGGCGTGGCCGTGCCGTGCGCCTCGATGTACTGGATGGATGAAGGCTCGACGCCCGCCGCCGCGTAGCACGCCTCCATCGCGGCCACCTGTCCATCCGCGCGAGGCACGTTGGCGGAGCTGCTGCGCCCGTCGCTGGAGAGCCCCGCGCCCCGGATGACCGCGTGGACCCGCAGCCCCTTGGACACGGCGTCCTCCAGGCGCATCAGGCCGACCACGCCAGCGCCCTCGCCGAAGATGACGCCATCCGCGCGCTCGTCGAAGGGCCGGCTCCCCGTCGCGGAGAGCCCCTTGAACTGCGAGAACAGGCAGCTGTTGCCCGGGCCCGGGGAGAACACTCCACCCGCGAGCACCAGGTCGGCCTCGTCGCGCTCCAGCGCCTTCATCCCCAGCGCGATGGCATAGAGCGAGGAAGCACAGGCCGCATCCAGCAGCATCGTGGACACGCCCGCACCCACCACGTCCGTCACCACCGCCTGGAGGGTGGGGTGCGGCGCGAGCTCGGCGGACGTGGCGCCGACCCCCAGGGCCTCACGCATCAGCGCGGAGAACTCCAGCGCCGTCTCGCCTCGTGCGCGCAGCAGGGCCTCGCCCGCCTCCAGGCACAGCGCGTCGTCGTACTCGGGAGAGCCGTCCGCGGTGGAGCCGAGCAGACACTGGATCCGTCCGGGCGCACGCGGCGCCGTGGAGCGCAGGGACTCCATCACCTGCGTGAGCGCGATCGCCAGCAGTTGCTGCTCGCGGCCATAGCGCTGGAAGCGGTCCGGCTGGATGCCCGGGGGCGGGACGAGGTCCGTGTCCAGGACCCGCCCGGTGAGCAGCGTGTACGTGCGGTCCGGAGTCACCGCCGGACCCACGAAGTCCACGACCTGGTCGGGATGGCTCAGGCCCGTGTCGACGATGCCGCTGATGCCCCGCTGGATGTTCCTCCAGTACGTCTCCGGATCCTTCGCGCCACCCGGCAGCATGCAGCCCAGGGACACCACCGCGATGGCCGGGGCCACGGTCTCCGCGTCTCGAACAACAGGCGACGCGGCCGGCGGGTCCGCGGGCAGCGCACGGTCCAGCGACGTCAGCGCCACGGACGAGTCCGCGGGGAGGATCCGCTGGACGATGCGCGTGAGCCGTCCCGCCGTGCCGCAGTCCACGAACCGGGTACAGCCCGCGCCCACCAGCGCCTCCACCGCGCCCGGGAAGTCGAAGGGACGCACCAGGTGGGACGCGAGCGCCCCCGCCAGCTCGGACCGGCCATCTCCGTACGCCTTCCGCTCGATGGGCGAATAGATGGGCCCTCGTGCCGGATGAACTTCGAGGTCCGCGAGGCTCGCGCGGAACGCGGCGACCGCGGGCGCCAGGCTCGGGTGATGGAACGGGTACCGGCTGGAGATGAAGGTGAAGCCCTTGCCCTGCCGTTCCAGGAACGCGCGCAGCTGCTCCAACTGCTCACGAGGCCCCGCCACCACGGTCTGCCGCGAGTGATTGCGGCCCGCGACCTCCAGGCTCCGCGCGCCACTCTCCGCCACGGCCCGCACGGTCTCCGGCTCCGACAGCGCGACCGCCGCGAGCGTCCCCAGGTCGTCCCGCACCGTCTGGAGCGCCCGGATGCGACGGCACACCACCTCCGCGCCCGTGCGCAGGTCCAGCGCGCCGGCCGCGGTCATCGCCGCGATCTCCCCGAAGCTGTGCCCCACGAACACGTCCGGCCGCGTGCCCTGCCGCTCCATCCAACGGGCCCCCAGCACCCCGGACAGGAAGATGCCGAGCTGATCCAACAGCGGCGACGCGTCCAGCGACCGGCCCACCTGGGCGACGTCCTCCGCCGCGAGCAGCGGCGCCACGTCGATGCCCTGGGACCGGCACGCCTCCGCCACCGCCTTCAGCTCCTCACGCAGCTCCGGCTGGAGCGCCTTCAACTGGAGGAAGAGGGCCGGCTCGAACGTGCCCTGTCCCGCGAACAGGAACGCCGTGGCGTTGGCGGGCAACGGGAGTCCCGGTTCGGGAAGGCGGACCGTGCGGGAGACCCCGCGCGGAGCGGTGTCCGCCAGCAGGGTCCTCGCCAGCTCACGCACGGCTTGCGGGAACAGCGCCTGGACGCCCGCGCCTCCCTGCAAGGCGAGGTCGCGGAAGCTCTTCGCGCCCGCCGGCTCATGGAGGGCCGCCAGGGATTCGAAGCTGCGCTGGAAGGACTCCGGGAAGGCGCGCAGCACGCCCTGCCGGTCCGCGCAGAGCACGGTCTGGTAGCCGCAGGCCACCGGTGTGCCGTCGCTCTTCAACGTGCGGAAGCAGAAGCGCAAGGACACCTCGCCCCGCTCCTCCAGCGACGTCAGCACCACCAGCCGGTCCCCCAGCGCCGCCGGGGCGAGGTTGCGCGAATAGCCCTCGTAGGTGAGCAGCAGCACCTGGTCGAAGTCGCGCCGGAACTCGGGCACCTCGAAGGCGTGCGGGCTGAAGAGCAGGTGCTCCCGGCCGGCGCACTGGAACTTGAAGTTGGTGAGGAAGTGATGGCTCCCGTAGGCCATCGTGTCATCGAAGTGGATGTCGTACGGGACGGCGAAGAAGTCCATGGTGGTGGCTCCGGAAAGAGGAACGGATCAGGACGCGCGAGCGGCCGGCAGCAGGCCGTCCACGGTCCCGGAGAGGCCGGCGTCCACCACCCAGATGGCGCCATTCACGCGCTGGGTCTTCGGCCCCAGCAGCAGCTCGGTCACGTCCGCGACGTCGTCCGCGGTGCACAGCCGTCCACCGGGCGTGGCGGACTCCCAGCGCGCGACGCGCTCGGGTGCGTCCGGGAACATGCCCAGCAGGTCTCCGTGCACGGGCCCCGCGGACACGCAGTTGGTGCGGATGCCCTCCGGCGCCAGCTCCGCTGCCAGGTAGCGCGTGAGCGACTCCACGCCCGCCTTCACCACGCCCTGGCAGCCCAGGTCGTGCATGTACCGCTGGGACATGGACGTGGACATGGTGACGATGCTCCCGCCCCCGCGCGCGGCCATCAGCGGACGGGCGCGCATCGCGCACTCATACGTGCCGGTGATGCAGGTGCGGAACGCCTTGTCCCAGTCCCGGGGCGCGATGCGGTCGAACGGACCGATGAGCCCGTTGGACGCATTGCACACGAGCAGGTCGAGCCCGCCCAGTTGCTCGCGGATCGCGGAGAACATCCGCTCCAGGTGCTCCTCCTGCGCGACGGAGCCCCACAGGTGGAGCGCCTTGCCGCCCGCGTCCACGATGTCCCGCGCCGTCTTCTCCCCGTCCTCGCGGGAGTGGAACGAGTTGACGACCACCGTCGCCCCCGCGCGCGCCAACCGCGTCGCGATGACGCGGCCAATGCCCTTCCCGGAACCCGTGACGAGCGCGACCTTCCCCGCGAAGGTCGGCTCCGTGCGCGACGGGACCGGCGCGGGCACGGCGTGGACGGGCGCGCGAGGCCGGGCC
>NZ_JBKGHJ010000054.1:0-26702 GCF_046520365.1 Corallococcus sp. 4LFB | reverse complement strand
CCTTCGCGCCCGCGGCCGCGGCGCCTTGGGCGCGCTCTTGCGGGGCCGGCGCGACGGCAGCATCACCAGTTGGAGGCAGTACACCTGTTCGAAGGTGGTGCGCGGAGGCAGGCCCGCCTGGCCGCGCAGGTACTGGTTGATCTCCGACGTGTCCGTGGACACCAGCTCCGGCTGGCTCGTGGCGGGGTTGAGCCGGTGCAGCGAGCCGGAGCCGCCCAGCTCGCGCAGCACCCGGTACGTCATCCCGTCCTGGCCCACGAACGTCAGCGCGGCCTTGCCCGAGCGCCCCGCCGACCCCACCAGGCTCGAGTCCCCGCCCCGGCCGTCCGCGAACAGCAGCGACAGCGCGAGGTTCCCCAGCGGCAGCACGTCCGCCGTGGGCGGCTTGAGGATGAGGTACCCGGTCTTCAGCGGGAAGCGCCCGGCGGGAGAGAACCCGCGGACGTTCTGGATGGCGACCTCGACGAAGTGCATGGCGCGCGCAGTCTAGCCCGAACGAAAAAAGGAGCGTCCAGTGAAGGACGCTCCTTCTCTCACGCGGCCGCGAAGGCCGCGAGAGGGTTTCTGCGGACCTACTAGCCCCGAGCGGCGGCGGCGGCTGCTGCGGCCTTGGCTGCCTTGGCGGCGGCCTTCTCAGGATCCACCTGCACGTCCACGCGCGAGGCCTTGCCCTTCAGCTCGCGGAGGTAGAACAGGCGCTTGCGGTTCACGTCGCCGCGGGTGAGGACCTCGATCTTCTCGTAGCGCGGGCTGTGGATGGGGAAGATGCGCTCCACGCCGACGCCGAAGGACATCTTGCGCACGGTGAAGGTCGCGCGGTTCGTGCCCTTGGTCTTGCGGATGACCACGCCCTCGAAGGCCTGCACGCGCTCCTTCTCGCCTTCCTTGACCTTCCAGTGGACGCGAACGGAATCACCCGTGCGGAACGCGGTGATGTCCTTGCGCAGGAACTTGTTTTCGACGTGCTCGATGAGGCTGCGGCGCATGACGGACTCCAGAAAGCGGAACTTGACGCGTAGGACGCGTGGAAAAGAGCGGGCCGTCCTAGCAGAGAGCGCCGGGACGAACAAGCCTGCAACAAAAGGTTCCGCGAGAACACGCAGGGTTACAACGCTTCTTCTTCCCTGGCGAGCAGTTTCTGATCCGCCTTGCTGAACTCCAGCCGCGCGAACAGGTCCGGCCGCCGCTCCTGTGTGAGCTTGATGGCCTTCCACCGGCGCCAGCGGGCGATGCGCGCGTGATCGCCGGACTGGAGCACGGCCGGCACCTCGGCGCCCCGGAAGACGGGCGGGCGGGTGTAGTGCGGGTGCTCCAGCAGCCCCTCCTCGAAGCTCTCCGCCACGGAGGACGCCTCGTTGCCCAGGACGCCCGGCACCAGCCGCGCCACGGCGTCCACCACCGCCATGGCGGCGACCTCTCCGCCCGTGAGGACGAAGTCGCCCAGGGACAGCTCGCCGTCCAGGAAGGGCATCACCCGCTCGTCCACGCCTTCGTAACGGCCGCAGACGAGGATCAGCCCGGCCTCGTGTCGCGCCAGCTCGCGCGCCGTGGCCTGCGTGAACGTGGGCCCCGGGGCTCATCAGCAGCGCCTTCGCGCCGGGCAGGCGGGCGCGCGCGGCCTCGATGGCGGCCACCAGGGGCTCGGGCTTCATCACCATGCCGGCGCCGCCGCCGTAGGGCGCGTCGTCGGTGACGCGGTGCTTGCCCTCGGCGAAGTCGCGCACGTCGGTGAGCGTGACGCAGATGAGCCCCTTCTCCTGGGCCTTCCCGAGGATGCTCGCGCCCAGGTAGCCGGACACCATCCCGGGGAACAGCGTGAGGAGCTCCACGGGGTAGCTCACCCGCCGTCTCCGTCGCCAGGGCCTCCAGCAGGGCCTTGCGGCCCGTCCGCCTCCAGGTACTCCGGAGGCCGGATGACGATGCGGCCCGCGGGCACGTCCACCGTCGGCACGAACTCATCCGCGAAGGGCACCACCAGCTCCGGCCGGCCCTTGGCGCGGATCACCAGGTTGGGCACTTCACCGGTGGCCCAGACCTCTTCCACCGTGCCCAGGGAGGCGCCCTGCTCGTCCACGGCGGCCAGGCCCACGAGGTCGCCCTGGAAGAACTCGCCCTCTTCAGGCGGCTCCAGGTCCTCGCGGTAGACGAACACCTTCGCGCCCACCAGCGCCTCGGCGGCCGTACGGGACTCCACGCCCTCGAAGTACAGGAGGTCTTCCTTGTTCGCCGGGCGGAAGGACTCCACGGCGTACTCGCGCTCCTCGCCGGAGCGCAGGCGCAGCCGGACGCGCTCGACGGTGCCGAGCGTCTCCGAGGCGGGGTCGAACGCACGGACCGCCACCTCGCCGCGCAGCCCGTGCGCACGGGCCACGTAGCCCAGCTCCAGACAGGCCAGCGCGCTCACCGCGCGGCGTCCGGAGCGGGCGGCACCGGGGGAGAGCCCGGGGCACGCCGGTCGTCGAGAATCTCCAGGCGGACCTTCTGGCCCTGTTTCTGGGCGGCGGCGTTGAGCAGCGTCCGGAGGGCGTTCACGGTGCGCCCATCACGGCCGATGACCTTGCCGACGTCCTCGGGGGCGACCCTCAGCTCATAGAGCCGGCCGCCATCCGCCTCGGAGATGCGCAGGGCGACCTGGTCGGTTGATCAACCAGGGCCTTCGCCAGATACGTGAGCAGCGGCTCCACGTCTTGTCCAGACGGGGGCGTGCTCAGGCGGTGGTCGCCGGGGCCTGCTTCTTCGCCGTCTTGATGAGGTCCGCGACCGTCTCGGAGGGCAGCGCGCCGCTCTTCAGCCAGTAGTTCAGCCGCTCCTCGTTGAACTGCACCTTCGCGGGGCTGTGGTTGGGGTCGTAGGAACCGACCTGCTCCAGGAACTTGCCATCGCGCGGGCTGCGCGAGTCGGTGGCAACCACGTGGTAGTACGGCATCTTCTTGGCGCCCGCGCGGGCAAGACGGAGGACAACGGCCATGGAACGCTCCAGCGAAAACGTGTGACTTCTACGGTAACAGGCGGAGGGGGGCGCTCTTAGCGCCCTGCCGACTGGATTGTCAAGGAAGCTCGGGTGCTTATGTCACGTCGGGGCTTCCGCGGCCGTCTCGTCCCGGTTGGCGAGCTGACCACAGGCCCCGGCGATGTCCCGGCCCCGGTTCTTGCGGATGTATGCCGCGACGTGCGCCTCGGCAAGGATGGCCCGGAACTCCTCGGCCCGCTGCTCGCCCGTCGTCTGGAACCCCAGGCCGGGGTTCTCGTTGTAGGGAATCAGGTTCACCTTCGCGGGGATGTCGCGCAAGAGCTCTCTCAGCCGGTGCGCGTCCTCGTCGGTGTCGTTGAAGCCCTTGAGCAGCACGTACTCGAAGGTGATGCGCCGGCCCTGGCGCAGCGGGAACTTGCGGCAGGCGTCCAGGAGCGCCGCGATGTTCCACTTGCGGTTCACCGGCATGGTCTGGCTGCGCTGCTCGTCCGTGCTCGCGTTGAGCGAGATGGCCAGCTTGACGTCCGTCTCCTGGCCGAAGCGCTCGATCATGGGCACCAGGCCCACGGTGGAGACGGTGATGTGCCGGTGGCTGAAGTTGGGCCCCTCCTCCGACTGGAGGATGGAGAGCGCCGTCTTGAGGTTCTCGAAATTGTGGAGCGGCTCGCCCATGCCCATGAACACCAGGTTCGTGAGCGGGCGGAGCGTCTCCAGACCTTCGTTGCGGCGCACCTCGCGGTTCACCGCGTGCACCTGGGCGACGATCTCCCCGGGGGTGAGGTTGCGCTTGAGGCCCAGCGTGCCCGTCATGCAGAACGAGCAGGCCATCGCGCAGCCCACCTGGGTGGACACGCAGAGCGTCTTGCGGTCCTCCGCCGGCATGTAGACGGACTCGATGAAGCGCCCGTCGCGCGTCTTGAAGCGGTACTTGATGGTGCCGTCGACGCTGCGCTGCTCCAGGTCCTTCACCAGCGGGACGATCTCCGCCTGGACCTTGAGCTTCTCGCGCAGGGCCTTGGACAGGTCCGTCATCTCGTCGAAGGACGTGGCGCCGCGCTGGTGCAGCCAGCGGTAGAGCTGCGCCGCGCGGAACGGGCGCTCGCCCAGCTGCTCGCTCAGGAACAGCGCGAGCTTCTCGCGCGACAGGCTGGCCACGTCGGTCAGCTTCGCGGGGGCCGGCACCGGCAGGGGCTCGGTGACTGGGAGGGCTGTGGCGGTAGGCTCTGACATCGTTCAGTCGGGGCTAACGAAGGGAAATGGGGCGTGCTTCCCACAAGAAGGCACGGCAAGTCAAAGGAGAGCCCGTCCCCTCCCCTGCCTACCCCTTCGAGTCGTGGTGCTCGGCGACGCCGCGCTTCCAGTAACCCGTCACCCGCATCCAGCTCTTGTTCAGACCGCGCTCGTTCACCAGGTGTTCCCGGATGGGCTTGAGCGACGTGGACTCGCCGGCCACGAACACGAAGCCGTCCCCGGCCGGAGGCGTCCAGGCGCGCAGCGCGTCCTCCAGGTGCCTCGTCGTGCCGGCCTCCGCGCCGCCCCGGTGCAGCCAGGTGAGCGTCACGTCCGCCTTGCTGACGATGGGCTGCTCCTCCGCCGCGTCCGCGACCTCGATGAAGGCGAACGCGCGCCTGCCCGCCGGCAGCTCCTCCAGGCGGCGGGCAATGGCCGGCAGCGCGCTCTGGTCCCCCGCGAGCAGGTACCAGTCGAAGTCGTCCGCCACGTCGTGCGTGCTGCGCGGACCGCCGATGCCCATGAAGTCGCCGGGCTTCGCCTGCGCGGCCCACATCGACGCGGGGCCCTCGCCGTGCAGCACGAAGTCGATGTCCAGCTCGTTCGCCTTCGGGTCGAAGCGGCGCGGCGTGTAGTCGCGGGACGCGGGCTTCGCGAGCCCCTCCGGCATGGCCAGGCCGTGGGCCCCCACCACCGGCATGTTCGGCCTCTTCACCCCAGGCTCCGCGAAGAAGCACTTCACGTGATCATCCGCGCCAGGGGACGAGAAGCCCTCCAGCTCCGGGCCGCCCAGCGTCACGCGCACCATGTGCGGCGACAGCCGCGTCACGCGCAGGACCTCCAGCAACCGCAACTTCACCGGGAACGGCCCCCGACGGGCCACGCGCTCCGAATCGCCGCTCATGCGTGCTTCCTTGCCGATTGTGATTTTCATTATCGGTAGCAAGGACCGTCCGGGAGGGCAACCGGATACGGCAGGCGCTCGGGCTCGCGTGAAAAGACGACGGCCCGGGTCCGCGCCGCGTGGGGCGTGGACACCGGGCCGCTGTCACGACCTGGGGCTGCTTCAGGCCTTCTGGATTTCCGTCTCGCGGAAGAAGTACGCGACCTCGTTCTTCGCGTTCTCCAGGCTGTCCGAGCCGTGGACCGTGTTCGCGTCGATGCTCTGGGCGAAGTCCGCGCGGATGGTGCCCTTGTCGGCCTTCTTCGGGTCCGTGGCGCCCATCAGGTCGCGGTTGGCGAGGACGGCGTTCTCACCCTCCAGCACCATCAGGACCACCGGGCCGGAGATCATGAAGGACACCAGGTCCTTGAAGAACGGACGGGCCTTGTGGACGGCGTAGAAGCCCTCGGCCTCCGCCTGAGACAGCTGCTGCATGCGGATGGCGACGGGCTTCAGGCCCTTCTTCTCGAACCGGGAGATGATCTCGCCGACGTGGTTGTTCTTCACACCGTCCGGCTTGATGATCGACAGCGTACGCTCGATGGCCATGGTTTGGCTCCTCGTGTGTGTGTATTCGCGGGGATGAATGCTTAGCGGTTCTTCTTCGGGGGGCCGCGCTTGACGGCCTCCTGCAGCGTGGTGCCCAGCTCGGCGGGGCTCGCGGCCATCAGGATGCCCGCGGCCTCCATCGCCTTGATCTTCTCCGTGGCCGTGCCCTTGCCGCCGGAGATGATGGCGCCCGCGTGGCCCATGCGCTTGCCCGGGGGCGCGGACTGACCGGCGATGAAGCCGGCGATGGGCTTGGTGAACTCGCGCGCGACGTACTCGGCGCCCTCCTCCTCCGCGCTGCCGCCGATCTCACCGATCATGATGACGGCGTCCGTCTCCGGGTCGGCCTGGAAGAGCTTCAGCACGTCCACGAAGTTGGTGCCGTTGACGGGGTCGCCGCCAATGCCCACCGCGGTGGACTGGCCCAGGCCCAGCTGCGTGAGCTGGTGCACGGCCTCGTAGGTCAGCGTACCGGAGCGGGACACCACGCCGATGCGGCCCGGCTTGTGGATGTGGCCCGGCATGATGCCGATCTTGCACTTGGCGCCGGGGGTGATGACGCCCGGGCAGTTCGGGCCGATGAGGCGCACGCCCGGCTTGCCCTGCAGGTAGCGCTTGGCGCGCACCATGTCGTTGACCGGGATGCCCTCGGTGATGGTGATGATGAGGGAGATGCCCGCGTCCGCGGCCTCCATGATGGAGTCCGCGGCGAAGGGCGGCGGCACGAAGATGACGGACGTGTTCGCGCCCGCCTGCTTCACCGCGTCGGCGACCGTGTTGAACACGGGAACCTTGCCCTCGAAGGTGGTGCCGCCCTTGCCCGGCGTGACACCGCCCACAATCTTCGTTCCGTACTCCAGCATCTGCTTGGCGTGGAACGAGCCCGCCGAGCCGGTGATGCCCTGGACGAGGACCTTCGTGTTCTCGTTGACGAGGATGCTCATGGCGTTCTTTCAGGAAAGAGGGGGCGAAGGCCCTACTTGATGGCCGCCACGGCCTTCTCGGCCGCCTGGCGCAGGTTGTCCGCGGGGGTGATGGCGAGCCCCGAGTTGCGGAGCAGTTCCTTGCCCTGCTCCACGTTGGTGCCTTCCAGGCGCACGATGAGCGGGATCTTCAGCTGCACTTCCTTCGCCGCCGCGATGATGCCTTCCGCGATGACGTCACACTTCATGATGCCGCCGAAGATGTTGACGAGCACCGCCTTGACCTGCGGATCCGCGAGGATGAGCTTGAAGGCCGCCGTCACCTTCTCCTTGCTCGCGCCGCCGCCCACGTCCAGGAAGTTGGCCGGAGCGCCGCCCACCAGCTTGATGGTGTCCATGGTGGCCATGGCCAGGCCCGCGCCGTTCACCATGCAGCCGATGTTGCCGTCCAGCGCGATGTAGGCCAGGTCGTACTCCTTGGCCTGCGTCTCGCGGGGCTCCTCCTCCGCCAGGTCGCGGTACTCCAGCAGCTCCTTGTGCCGGTAGAGCGCGTTCTCGTCGAAGGTCACCTTCGCGTCGAGCGCCACCACGCCGCCGCTCTTGCGGATGACCAGCGGGTTGATCTCCACGAGGGACGCGTCCGTCTCCACGTACATCTTGTAGAGCGCGGAGCAGAACTGGACGAACTTGTTCACCGTGGGGCCCGTCAGGCCCAGGCCGAAGGCCAGCTCGCGGCCCTGGAAGTCCGCGAAGCCCACCGTGGGGTCCACGGAGGCGCGGAGGATCTTCTCCGGGTGCTTCTCCGCCACTTCCTCAATCTCCACGCCGCCCTCGGTGGACGCCATGAAGGTGATGCGGCTGGTGGCGCGGTCGAGCGTCACGCCCAGGTACAGCTCCTGACCGATGTCGAGGCCTTCCTCGATGTAGACCTTGTGGACCTTCTGCCCTTCCGGGCCGGTCTGGATGGTCTTGAGCATCATGCCCAGCATCTGCCGGGTCAGCTCCTTGGCCTCCGCGGGGCTCTTGGCCAGCTTCACGCCGCCGCCCTTGCCGCGGCCGCCCGCGTGGATCTGCGACTTCACGACGACGACGGGCGTGGCGAGTTCCTTCGCCGCGGCCTCGGCCTCATCGGGAGAGAGCGCGAGGATGCCGCGCGGCGTGGGCACGCCATACTTCCGGAAGAGTTCCTTGCCCTGGTACTCGTGGATCTTCATCGAATCTCCGGGTGGGACGAGGGGAGACGAGGACAGCCCCTACACGGGGCGTCAACGCGGGCCCTCATTGCGCAGAAAACGACGGATGGCAAGGCCGTTTGGCCCCCAGCGTCTCGACGGGACACAGGCCCTGGCCCCGGGGATAACACCCGGTGTCCGGGCGAATGAGGCGGCCTTCACCCAAACGGGCACGGCCCCGCCCGGCGCCCCACCGACAGGGGACGCTGGCACGGGGCCGCGAGGACGCCAGGACGGCGGGCGGGGAGGACTACCCCGGACCGCTGGACGCCTTCTGCTCCTCTTCCTTGAAGAAGATGTCCTTGATCATCAGCTTGCTCACCTCGCGGTTCATCACCGCGATGGAGGTGGTGAGGGGGATCTCCTTCGGGCAGACCTTCACGCAGTTCTGCGCCTTGCCGCAGTCCTGGATGCCACCGGGGCCCATGAGGGCGCGCGTGCGCTCCTCCGCGTTCAGCTTGCCCGTGGGGTGCATGTTGAACAGGCGGGCCTGGCTGATGGGCGCCGCGCCGATGAAGTCGTTGTCCTGCGTCACCTGGGGGCACGCCTCCAGGCAGCTGCCGCAGGAGATGCACGTGGACAGCACGTACATCACGGACTGGTCCTTCTGCGACTGGCGCGGGCCGGGGCCCAGGTTGTACGTGCCGTCGACGGGGATCCACCCCTTCACGCGCTTGAGCGACTGGAACATGCGGTCGCGGTCCACGGTGAGGTCGCGCACCACCGGGAACTTCTTCATCGGCTCCAGGGTGATGGGCTGCTGGAGCTTGTCCACCAGCGCGGAGCACGCCATGCGCACCCGGCCGTTGATGTTCATGGCGCAGCTGCCACACACCTCCTCGAGGCACGCGGCGTCCCACACCACGGGGGCCACCTTCTTGCCCTCCACGGTGACGGGGTTGCGCTGGATCTCCATCAGGCAGGAGATGACGTTGGCGCCCTTCGTATAGGGGACCTTGAACTCGTCGAAGTGCCCCGGCTTGTTCGGATCATCCTGCCGCCAGATGCGGAAGGTGACGGTCTTCGAGCTGACGGCGCTGGCCTGTGCGGTGTCCATGGTGCGGCTGCCCTTCCCTTCACTGCCAAATCAGGTGGCGGAAACCCGCGCCGTGGAAGCGCGCGGGCCCGAAAAAGCAACGAACGCCTTACGCGTACCAGCGGGGCTCGGGGTCCAGCACCGGCGTGGGCAGGTCCTGGTAGGAGATCTGCGGGCCCTGGGAGGCGTACGTGGCGATGGTCGTCTTCGCCCACTTCTCGTGACGCTTGCGCCACAGCTCCATCCACTGCGGATCCTCGCGCGGGTCCTTCGACTTGGGCTCCGGCAGGGAGAAGTCCGGCTTGTAGTGGGCGCCGCGGCTCTCGTCGCGCAAGAGCGCGCTGGTGGCGATGACTTCGCCCAGCTCCAGCATGTTCCAAACCTGGTTGGTGTAGGAGAGCGCGCGGTTGGCGACGACGCCCGTGTCCAGCACGTTGACGCGGGTCCAGCGGTCCTTCAGGTCGCGGATGCGCTCCACCGTCTTCTTCAGGCGGTCGTTGTAGCGCACCACGGTGCAGTTCTCCGTCATCACCTCGCCCAGCTCCTTGGCGAGCTGGTACGGGTTCTCCGCGCCGTTCATCTGCTTGATGGTGGCGAAGCGGTCCTGCCAGTACTTCTTCGCGTCCGCGAAGTACTTCTCCGGCATCGCCGCGGCGCTGGTCGTCTGGCTCTTGGCGAAGGACGCCATCGCCGGGCCGCCGATCATTCCGGAGTAGATGCAGGACAGCAGCGAGTTGGCGCCCAGGCGGTTCGCGCCGTGGAAGGCGTAGTCCGCCTCGCCGGCCGCGTACAGGCCCGGGATGCGCGTGCTCTGGTTCACCGGGCTGCCGTCCAGCGGCGTCTGGGTGCGCGAGTCCGCCTCGAAGGAGACGTGCAGGCCGCCCATCGAGTAGTGCATGCCCGGGAAGATGACCATGGGCGTGTGGCGCGGATCATCTCCGACGAACTTCTCGTAGATCTCCATCACGCCCTTGATCTTCGCGTCGAGCGTCTTGGCCGGGATGTGCGTCACGTCCAGGTACACGCCGTCGCGCCCGCCCAGACCCATGCCCAGGTCGCGGCAGACCATGAAGATCTCGCGCGTCGCCACGTCGCGCGGCACCAGGTTCTTGTACTTGGGGTACTTCTCCTCCAGGAAGTACCAGCGCTCGCTCTCCGGGATCTCCCGGGGGTTGCGCGTGTCGCCCTTCTTCTTGGGCACCCAGACGCGGCCGCCCTCGCCGCGCACGGACTCGCTCATCAGGCGCAGCTTGTCCTCGCCCGGGATGGAGGTGGGGTGCACCTGGATGAACTCGCCGTTGGCGTACAGCGCGCCTTCCATGTACGCGCGGCCCGCGGCGGTGCCGGTGTTGATGATGGAGTTGGTGGAGCGCCCGAAGACGATGCCGGGGCCGCCCGTCGCCAGGCACACCGCCTCCGCCGGGAAGGTGCGGATCTCCATGGTGCGCAGGTCCATGGCCACGCTGCCGATGCAGCGGCCGGACTCGTCCTTCACCGTGCCCAGCCACTCCCAGTACTCGTACTTGGTGACCTTGCCCTCCGCCTCGTAGCGGCGGACCTGCTCGTCCAGCGCGTAGAGCAGCTGCTGGCCGGTGGTGGCGCCCGCGAACGCGGTGCGGTTGTGCAGGGTGCCGCCGAAGCGCCGGAAGTCCAGCAGGCCTTCCGGCGTGCGGTTGAACGTCACGCCCATGCGGTCCAGCAGGTAGATGATGCCGGGCGCCGCGTAGCACATGCCCTTCACGGACACCTGCTCCGCGAGGAAGTCGCCGCCGCGCAGCGTGTCCTTCACGTGGATGTCCGGGTGGTCGCCCTCACCCTTCGTGTTCACCGCGCCGTTGATGCCGCCCTGGGCACAGACCGAGTGGGAGCGTTTGACCGGGACGAGCGAGAGCACGTCCACCTGGTGACCCGCCTCCGCCAGCTTGATCGTCGTCATCAGCCCGGCCAGACCGCCGCCCACCACCGTGAATCGCGCTGCTGCCGCCATCATCGTCTCCTTGACCACTGGACGCCCGGGGGGGTGCCTTCACGGGGGGCCGCTGAAGTCCTGCTTCGCGGCACGTTCCCCGCTCCCGTGATCCAGTGCGAGTCCAACACGCTAGTTAACTTGGAAAAATGCCGCCGCAACGACGGTGCGCCGGACGATAAGCCCGGATCATTCACAGCATCAGGCGGGGCCCGCCAGCAGGATTCCGGCGGGCCCGACCGACGGACCGGGACTACAGCTTGACCAGCTCCACGGTGCCCTTCACGGACGCGAAGGACTTGTTCATCTCCGCCTTCTCCGCGTCGTTCAGCTCCACCTCGATGATCTTCTCCACGCCATTCGCGCCGATCTGCGCGGGGACGCCGAAGAAGAAGTCCTTGATGCCGTACTGGCCCTTGAGCAGGGCCGCGGCCGGCAGCACGCGCTTGCGGTCGAAGAGGAAGCTCTCCGCCATGGCGATGGAGGAGGAGGCCGGGGCGAAGTAGGCGCTGCCCGTCTTGTACAGGCCCACCAGCTCCGCGCCGCCCTTGCGGGTGCGGTCGATGATGGCGTCCAGCTTGTCCTTGGCGATGAGCTGGGTGAGCGGCACGCCGCCCACGGTGCTGTGGCGCACCAGCGGGACCATGTCGTCGCCGTGGCCGCCGAGCACGAGCGCCTCCACGTCACGGATGGAGCAGCCCAGGGCCTCGGCCACGAAGCACTTGAAGCGGCTGGTGTCCAGCACGCCCGCCATGCCCACGACCATGTTGTCCTTCAGGCCGGCGATCTTGTGGAGCGCGAACACCATCGCGTCCAGCGGGTTGGCCACGTTGATGACGAAGGCGTCCGGGGCGTGCTGCTTGATGTTGCCCGCCACGTCCTTCATGATCTTCAGGTTGACCTCGAGCAGGTCCTCGCGGGACATGCCGGGCTTCCGGGGCACGCCGCCGTGATGATGATCACGTCCGAGCCCGCGACGTCCTTCCAGTCCGTGGAGCCGGTGACGCGGCAGTCGTAGCCGTCCACCGCGGAGAGCTGGTTGATGTCCAGCGCCTTGCCCTTGACTAGGCCCTCGGCCGCCGGGATGTCGTAGAGCACCACGTCGCCGAGGTTCTTCTGGACCGCCAGCAGCGCCAGGTTGCCGCCGATCTGACCGCCGCCAATGAGGCCGATCTTCTTCTTCTTGTGAGCCATGGTTTCGCCCTCCTGCTTTGGGGTGGGGACTACATGTGCTTGATGATGGCCTGACCGAACTCGGAGCACTTCACCTCGGTCACGGACTCCTTCGTCTCCAGCTTCATCAGGCGCGCGAAGTCGTACGTCACGGTGCGCGCCGCGATGGCCTTGTCCATGCCCTTGATGATCAGGTCCGCGGCCTCGTGCCAGCCCATGTGGCGCAGCATCATCTCACCGGAGAGGATGACGGAGCCCGGGTTCACCTTGTCCAGGTCCGCGTACTTCGGCGCGGTGCCGTGGGTGGCCTCGAAGACGGCGTGGCCGGAGACGTAGTTGATGTTGCCGCCCGGCGCGATGCCGATGCCGCCCACCTGCGCCGCGAGCGCGTCCGACAGGTAGTCGCCGTTGAGGTTCAGCGTGGCGATGACGTCGAACTCGTCCGGACGGGTCAGCACCTGCTGCAGGGTGATGTCCGCGATGGAGTCCTTGACGATGATCTTCCCGGCGGACACCGCGGCCTTCTGCTCCGCGTTGGCGGCGTCCTCGCCCTTGGCGGCCTTGGTGGCCTCCCACTGGTCCCAGGTGTAGACCTTGTCACCGAACTCACGCGCCGCGAGGTCGTAGCCCCACTTGCGGAACGCGCCCTCGGTGAACTTCATGATGTTGCCCTTGTGGACCAGCGTGACGCTCTTGCGCTTGAGGTCCACCGCGTACTGGATGGCGGCGCGCACCAGGCGCTCCGTGCCTTCCTGGGACACGGGCTTGATGCCGATGCCCACGTTCGCGGGGAAGCGGATCTTGCCCGCCTCCTTGGGGAACTCCTGCTTCAGCCAGCCCAGGAACTTCTCCGCCTGCGCGGTGCCGGCCTCGAACTCGATGCCCGCGTAGATGTCCTCCGTGTTCTCACGGAAGATGACCATGTCCACCTTGTCCGGCTGCTTCACCGGGCTGGGCACGCCCTTGAAGTAGCGCACGGGCCGCAGGCAGACGTACAGGTCCAGCATCTGGCGCAGCGCCACGTTCAGCGAGCGGATGCCACCGCCCACCGGCGTCGTCAGCGGGCCCTTGATGCCCACGAGGTACTCGCGGAACGCGGCGACCGTCTCGTCCGGCAGCCAGTTGTTCACCTGCTTGAAGGACTTCTCGCCGGCGAGCACCTCGTACCAGGAGATCTTCTTCTTGCCGCCGTAGGCCTTCTCCACCGCCGCGTCGAACACGGCCTGCGAGGCCTTCCAGATGTCGCGGCCGGTGCCGTCGCCCTCGATGTAGGGGATGATCGGGTTGGACGGCACGGTCAGCTTGCCGTTCTGCAGGGTGATCTTCTCGCCAGAGGGAGGCGCCATGAACGCAAACTCCTGATTGAGACCGGGGTCTTGAGAGGCGGCGGATAGTCGGGAACCCGCCACCGGTCGTCAAGGAGTTTGGCCGCACGTCCCCCTGGGTTCGTCGCACCCGGGGCGTGCCGCGCTTATCGCAGCCAATGGTCCGGAAGCAGGATCGTTTTTCCGGATTCTGGAGCGGGCTAGAAGCTCGCGAGCCCCGGCGCCGGCAGCTGGACGCTCACCGCCGTCCCCTCCTCCAGGTGCTCCAGCGCAAGCTCACCGCCCATGGCGTCCACCAGCTCCCGCGCCCGGGCCAGGCGCCGCTGGGTGTTCCCCACGCGCAGGGGCGACAGCACCACCGAGCGCGTCTCCCGCTCGGAGAGGCTCACGCCCGGCATCACCACCTGGAAGCGCGGCCCCACGTCGCCAAAGTCGTCCGGCGGCTCCACCACCACCCGCACGGCCTGGGCCGCCGGCGGCGCCGCGTCCGCCGCGTGGGCGACGAGCAGCAGCAGGACCTGCTCCAGACGGCGCCGACTGACCCGGGCGATGACCGGGTCCTCGGGGAGCTCCAGCGACACCTCCACGCCGTGCAGCCGCCGCGTCGCGCCGAGCAGCTCCAGCGCGTCGCGCACGGACACCGCCACGTCCACCTGGAAGACGTCCGGGATGTCCACGGGCTCCAGCCCCTGACTGCCGAACGGCGCTTCCGCGTCCCCCGGCGAACCCTTCACATCCAGCGCTGCGCTCATTCGTGGCTCCCTCTCCCCCAGCCCGGAAGCGCCGACCATAACGGCCACCCCTGACAGGGTCCATTGCCTGACGGCGCCGGGTCTCCCCCTTCTTTCCTGGAGAGGAGCGTTACAGCCCGGCGCCACTTTGCTGATAAAGACGCGCACGCTGGGTCCGTATCGCTCCTCGGAAAACCCGTATACGTCCGGTCAATTGCGACCCAGGGTGAGTCAGGGCCAGAGACGGAAAAACAGCACCGGCATATAAATTCGATTTGACTGTTACGGCCGAGATCTCCATGATGTGGACCCAGAATCCAGAGCCGCCAGCGTCTCCAGTGAATCAGGGAGGAAGTGTTGTGCTCGCAACATCGCCGACCACCAATGGTACCGCTGCCCGCAAGAGGGGAGTCCTGACGATGGATGGAGGGATCCCGGCGTCCTCGAAGTTCAGGCATGCGATCGAATTCGGCAGTGGCGACGCGCTGCGCAACGTGATTCCCCTTCCTCCCGCTGAAGCCGCCCTGGATGACTCGGGCTATTCGCTGCACGGCACCGGCCCCGCGGCCATCACCTGCGCGGTGGGCCGGCCGGACGCGGTGCTGGGTGACGTGACGCGGCTGTCCCCGACGGTGGTGTGGGTGGCCCCCCGGCAGCCGCTGGTGGACACGACCGAGTCGCGCACCTTCCCCGTGTACCTGGCGTGCAACGGCGCCACGATTGGACCGCTCAATGGCGCCTTCATCCGTACGGACATGGACGTCCCGAACGCGCCGGTGGGGCTGCAGCTGGTGGGCGTGACGCTGGAGCAGGGCCGGCAGATTCTGGGCTTCCTGGCGGACGCGCTGCGCCAGGGCGTGGCGGTGCCGGCGGCCTCCGCGCTGCCCGTGCAGGACACCATCGCGGACCCGGAGCGGATCCGCTCCATCTTCACCGCCATCTGCGCCGCCGGGAACAAGGGCGTGCTGCGCCGCCAGGGCCGGGTGGTGCGCATGGTGCTGGAGCGCTTCCACGCCGCCACCGGTCAGCTCGAGTGGCGCACGGAGGATGCCACCCCGGACTTCGGCGAGCCGTCGTACGACATCGACGTCATCGGCTACAACTCCGCCTACCGCCTGCGCGCGGAAGCGGGCCGCAGCGAGGGCGACCGCCTCTTCACCACCCTGCCCGCGCAGCTGTTCCGCATCCGTCACCGCTGGCACCGCCGCGTCCCCGCCCCCGAGGGCGTGCACGCCCGGTTCCACCACCCGCTCTGGCGGGAGCAGGGGCTGCTGCGCCGCGAGGTGCTGGACCTGTCCTTCTCCGGCCTGTGCATGCGCTGCCAGCCGCAGGACCTGCTCTTCCCCGGCCTCCTGCCGCCGCTCATCGAGCTGGAGCTGGGCGACGGCCAGCGCGTGAGCGTTCGCGGGGAGATCCGCTACGTCAGCAGCGTGCGCCAGGACGGCACGGTGCTGTGCGGCCTGAGCGTGCTGCCCTACTCCTCCGACGAGGCGCGCTGGGTGCGCTTCGTGTCCCAGACCCTGTCCCCGGCCACGCGCACCAGCGAGGGCCTGGTGGATGAGCTGTGGGACCTCTTCAACCGCTCCGGCTTCTTCAGCCTGGGCGGCAGCACCCCGGCGGAGTTCGAGGAGCTGAAGCAGAACTTCGCGTCGCTCGCGAAGCGCGCCGCGGAGGTGCCGCAGCTGTTCTGCAACGCGGTGTGGCCGTCCGAGCGCGGCATTGAAGCGACGCTGTCCTTCACCAAGCCGTACCGCCACGCGTGGCTGGGCCACCAGGTGGCGAAGCGGCCCGGCAAGCCGCCGCCGGGAGTGCAGGAGGCGGGCGCCATCATGCGCGACCTCTACCTGCGCACCTTCGAGCACCCGCAGAGCGACCCGGACTTCCACTGGGTGGTGGCCTACGTGGAGGCCCTCAACCCGTGGATCAACAAGGCGCACGTGAAGTACGCGCAGCGTCAGATGGAGGCGGGTTCGAGCCTGGCCTTCACGCGGAAGATCCAGAAGATGAAGGCCTTCAGCCACGAGCTGACCGGCCGCGTGCACCCCTACAGCGTGGGCCCCGCCACCGCGAGCGAGCTGAGCCTGCTGGCCGCGACCGTCGCCCAGCAGTTCCCCGAGTGCTACGTGCAGTCGCTGGACCTCACCCGCGACCGGCTGGACATGGGGCCCGTCACGGCGAAGTGGAAGAGCTTCGGCATGGAGCGCGAGCGCACCGTGCTGGTCGCCCGGCGCGACGGCGTGCCCTGCGCCGCCGCGGTGCTGGAGCTGGGCCAGCTGGGCGCGAACCTCTTCCGCCTGCTGGACAACACGCGCCTGTTCTCCCTGCTGGGGGACGGAACGCGCGCGTACTCCGCCCTGCTGGACGCGGCCCGCCGCTGGTACGCCGCGCGCAACCGCCCCTCCTTCCTCTACCTGCGCGAGGACGAGGGTGGCGACTACGTGCAGGAGTGCGGCCTGCACGACGGGCCGGACCCCTACCTGTGGATCATCTCCTCCAAGCTCGTCCCGGACTTCCTCGAGCACATCAGCGAACTCACCATCGGGCGCCGTGGTGCCCACTCCCGTTGAGGACCCCCCATGAACAAGCCCCTCGTCGAAGAGCAGTACCTCCCCCACGTCACCGACGTCCGTCACCTGCTGGCGACCGGCCCCCACGTGACGACGCTGCTGGATCCGAACGTGGAGCCCGCCCTGCTGGAGGCCTTCCTCATCCAGCTGTGCGCCCTGGGCGTCTACATGACGGAGCCCGTGGACGGGTGGATCCGCCGCGCCGGTGAGGCCTGTGTGAAGGCGGGCATGGTGGACGTGGGCGAGAAGCTCATCACCCACGCCAAGCACGAGGCCGGCCACCACCTGATGATGGTGGAGGACACGAAGAACCTGGTGGCCGGCTGGAACGCGCGCCGCTTCCCCAAGCTGGACGCGGAGGCCCTGCTGGCGCAGGCCCCCACCCAGGCCATGCAGGAGTACCGGCAGATCCACGAGGAGACCATCGCGGGCCCCATGCCGGGCGGCCAGGTCGCCATCGAGTACGAGATTGAAAACCTGTCGGTGGTGTTCGCGCCCCGGCTCATCGAGCAGTGCAAGCGCGTGCTGGGCCCGGACGTGATGAACTCGCTGTCGTTCATCAAGGAGCACGTGGAGCTGGACGTGGGCCACACGGCGCTCAACGAGGTCATGCTCAACAAGCTGCTGGGCCAGAAGCCCGAGCACGCGGCCACCATCGGCAAGACGGGGGCGCGCGCGCTGGACATCTACCTGCGCTTCTACGGCGACTGCATGGCGAAGGCGAAGCAGCTGCTCCAGTCCGCCGCCGCCTGATGCTCGAGCGGTGCTCAGGCGCCGAGCTGCGCCGCCCGGCGTGACCCGCGGCTGCCCCAGCGGGTCAGCGGGCGCACGGCCTGCTTCAGCGAGGCGTGGACCTGCGTGACGCCCGCGCGGTTCGTGGCCGCGTAGACGTAGCGGTCCGGGCGCAGGACGACCAGGTCCGCGGCGTGCTGGGCGAACCACTCGCCCAGCCTGCCCTCCAGATCCACCACCTCGCCGGAGCGGCCGCGCCGGTGCGCGCCGCCGGCGCGACGGACAGCCACACGCCGCCGATGTCCTCCGCCAGCGCCTGGCGGCCTGCTGGACCTCCGCGGGCGCACCCGGCCGCGTCAGCACCGCGAAGCGGTGGCCGATGACGTCATCCAGCGGGCGCTCCCCTTCCTCGCCGTGCTCCACGCGCGGCTGCGGGAAGTAGGCCCCCTCCGCCGCCTGCTTGGACTTGCCGCGCTTGCCGCCGAAGAGGAACCCTTCCGCGTGGAAGAGGTTCGGCTTCATCTTGTACTCGCGGATGAAGGGGCCGGTGACGGGCATGTGGTACAGCAGCTTGATGAAGGCGTTGCGCGCGCGGGCCACGAACGGGCCGCCCGACGCCAGCATGGAGCCCAGCGAGTCCGACAGGCGCATCATCTCCGCGGCGTGCGGCCGGCGCTCCACCTCGTAGGTGTCCAGCAGCGACGCGTCCGCCGCGCCGCCCAGCACGTGCGCCAGCTTCCAGGTGAGGTTCGCGGCGTCGCGCAGGCCGGAGCACAGGCCCTGGCCCAGGAAGGGCGGCATCAGGTGCGCCGCGTCCCCGAGCAGGAACACCCGGCCCACCCGCCACTTCTCCGCCATGCGGCTGTGGTAGGCGTAGAGGTTGACGCTCTTCACCTTCACGGTGTCCGGATCAATGAAGGGCGCGATGACGCTCCGCACGTACTCGGGGCTCTTCACGGACTCCAGGTCCTGCCCCGGCTTCACCACCGTGTCGAAGCGCATCTCGTCGTGCGCGGTGCGCGTCACGATGCCCACGCGCTCCGGGCCGCAGGGGTAGTAGGTGAAGTCCGGCGCGGACGACGGCGTCTCCACGGAGATGGCCAGCGCGTGCTCCAGCGCCGTGGTGCCCTCCAGCTTCAGGCCCAGCCGGCGGCGGATGCCGCTCTTGGCGCCGTCGCACGCCAGGAGGTAGCGCGCGCGCACCGTCATGGTGCGGCCAGTGACGTTGTCCTTCACGCGCACCGACACGCCCTCGTCGTCCTGCATGAAGGACTCGACTTCGTGGCCGCGCCACAGGGTGACGTGCGCGAAGCGCTCCAGGCCGCGGTGCAGCGCGGCCTCCATGCGGGGCTGGTTGAACAGCGAGCCGATGGGGTGGCCGTTGGGGCGCTCCACCTTGGTGAAGTCCACCTCGGCGAGCATCCGCATCTCGTCGTCCACGTAGGTCATCTTCAGGCACGGGTGGAAGCCCGGCCCCAGCTCGCCCGTGAGACCCGCGGCCTGGAAGATGCGCTGCGCTTCGTCGTCCGCGTTGATGGCGCGGGACTGGGTGTGCGCGGTGGTCTCCTTCTCGATGACCACGGTGCGCAGGCCGTATTGCCCCAGCAGGTTCGCCGCCATGGCACCCACCGGGCCGCTTCCGACGACGATCACATCAACAGATTCCGGAGCCATTACTCCCTCCCGTTGTGTGCGAGCTGATCCGTTTTGAACCGTGCGACCGGACGACCGAAGCCCCCCTCGGTCGTAAGTAATAATACCTATAAATTCTGGCAACCCCACACCCAATGCGCTGTTTCAGCGCATTCCGGGTTGCCCGGGCCCCGAGTCAGAAACACCCGGTCCGCCCCATCCCGACCGCCTGATAATGAAACGCACCCCTCCGGAAACCTTGCAGGGCTGATCAGCACTCAGGGTCCGCTGTCTGCCTTTCGGACAGTGATTTCCTGCAACGCTTCAAAGTTTTGCGTTGACGGCAGGAATTGTGGGGGTTGTTGGGACTCCGGGGTCCGCGGATGTACGCGGATAGCCCTGGAGGGCGCCCCTTGTACGTCGCTCCGGACTGGGCGACAGTGCCGGAATCACCTCCCCCCTGAGCCCCTTGGAGCGCCCAGCGATTATGCCCAGACTGCAACTTTTTGAATTAGAGGATCAGCCCTGGTTCCCGAAGGTGCTTCGCCGGGGGGTGACGGACTTCCTGGCGTACGTGTGGAGCCTGTCGGACGACCGCTATTCGGAGTTCGTGAAGCGGCTCAAGGGCGCGATGGCGGCGATGGGTGAGACGCAGCTGCTGGACATGGCGTCGGGCAGCGCGGGGCCGGTGCCGAAGCTGCTGGAGATGCTGGAGACGCAGGAGGGCTACAAGGCGACGGCGCTCCTGACGGACCTGTACCCGGAGATCTCCGCGTTCGAGAAGGTGAAGGCGGCGAACCCGGGGCGCATCGACTACGTGACGACGCCGGTGGACGCGACGGCGGTGCCCGCGACGTTCAAGGGCTTCCGCATCATGTGCAACTCGTTCCACCACCTGCCGCCGGAGATGGCGCGCAAGGTGCTGGCGGACGCCGTGGCCCAGCGCCGGGGCATCGCCATCATGGAGCTGGTGGAGCGGCGCGGGCCGGCCATCGCGATGACGGCGGCGGCGCTGATCAACGTCCCCCTGACGACGCCCTTCATCCGCCCGGTGCGCGCGGACCGGCTCGCCCTCACCTACCTCATGCCGCTCATCCCCATCGCGGCGGCCTTCGACGGCGTGGTGTCCTGTCTGCGCACGTACTCCGTGGAGGAGATGCGCGAGCTCACCCACGGCCTGGGTGACGACTACGTGTGGGAAATCGAGCGGCTCACCAACCCCGGAAACCCCTTCGGAATGATGATGCTCATTGGCCGACCCGCCAATGCCTCGCAGGCTTGAGTGGGCTGTCAGCAGGAGGTCACTGACGCCCCCGGTCAACGCGGGGCGTCGTGATTTCCAGGTTTGAAGGGGGTTCAATGGCCGCTCCTTCAAGGAGGAGCAGGCTCATGGAATGGCTCGAATTCAAGCGCTGGTCTCCCGAAGTCCAGCACGCGCTGGCACTGCAGGCGGCCCGGTTGGGCCAGACGGCGATGCACGCCGAGCCGCCGCGGCCGACCGCGACGATGGTCGCCGCGCACCGGCTGTGCACGCTGCTGCGCCAGTATCCGCGCACCAACCCCTGGGGACACCCGGCGTCGGAGTGCTGAGACGCTGAACGAAGCACCCGGCCCGTCCGTGGGAACGCCACGGGCGGGGCGGGCGCGCCGGGGGTGGCTTCAGGCCCCGGTGGGGGTCCAGGCCACTCGCAGGTGCTGGATGGAGCGGATGGTCAGCGACTGCGTCGTGCCGAAGTCCGGGTTCTCCTCCAGCCGCAGGTCCGGGAGCAGATCCAGCAGCAGGTTGGTGGCGATGACCGCCTCCAGCCGGGCCAGCGGCGCTCCGATGCAGAAGTGGATGCCCCGGCCAAAGCCCAGGTGCGTGGGGTGGTGCCGGGAGATGTCGAAGTGCTCCCCGTCCGCCAGCAGCGAGGCGTCACGGCTTCCGGACGCGTAGAGCAGGAGCAGCCGCGAGCCCTTGGGCAGCGCGACGCCCGCGAGCTCCACGTCCTCCATCGTGGTGCGGATCATCCCGTGCGCCACCGAGTCGAAGCGCAGCGTCTCCTCGATGAGGTGCGGCACCAGCGAGCGGTCCTCGCGCAGCCGCTGCCAGAGGCCGGGCTGGAGCAGGGCCTGCTTCCAGCACTGGGCGAGCAGCGCCGTCGTCGTCTCATGGCCCGCCGCCAGCATGCTGCCGGCGATGGCGATGATCAGCTCCGGCAGCGTGAGCGCCTCGCCGTCCGCGTCGGTGGTGACCAGGTAGCTGACCAGGTCGTCCCGGGGCTCGTCGGTCCGGGCGCGGATGAGGCGGGCGACGTAGTGCTGGAAGGTGACCCAGCTGCGCGCCAGCGGCGGCTGCTCCTCCGCGGGGACGCGGGTGAAGATCATCCGGAAGAAGTCGTCGCACCAGCGCTTGATGTCCGCCATGTCCTCCTGGGGGACGCCCGCCATGCCCAGGATGACCCGCACGGGCAGCGGGTACGCGAACTGCGTCACCAGGTCCGCGTGCCCCTTCTGCGCGAAGGCGTGGATGAGCTCCTCGGAGACGGCGCGGATGGGGGCTTCCTGCGCGGCGATGCGCTGGGCGGAGAAGCCCCTTCCCAGCAGCTTGCGCAGCCGGGTGTGCGCGGGCGGATCCGAGTTGATCAGGCTGTCCGCCAGGGGATAGCCCTCGGCGAGCACCGAGAGCGTCTCCGGGGAGAGCACCGACCCCATGTTGCCCAGGTCCGCCGACGAGTAGCGCGACGGGTCCTTCAGCACATGGCAGATGTCGTCGTAGCGGCTCACCAGCCACATGCCCAGCATGGGGTTGTAGCTGACGGGCGCGTCCCGTCTCAGCTCCGCGTAGAACGGATGCGGGTCCTCGACGTGAGGTCCCGCGAACGGGTTGTACTGGGCACCCAGATGGGGGCACTTCATGGCGGCTGGGGCCTTGCCGCCATGCGGGTCGACGTGGATTGCTTCGGACTGCCCTTCCACCTTCACTGCTTCCACTGCGGTACTCACCGTGAGCTTCCTCTCAGGATCCCCCCACGGTGTAATATTATAACCCGACCTGACAGGTCTTCTCAGCGAGTCTTGTGAACCCCATCCATCCGGAAATCAGGGTTGTTAGGACCCTGGCTGATACGGGGGATGAGACAGAGCGTGTTTCCGGAGGACGGGGCGCTCCACCTTGCTCATGGCGTTGCGCGGCAATGTCTCCATCGCGACAAAGCGGTGAGGCACCTTGAAGCGCGCGAGCGACTGGCGGCACCACGCGTCCAGGTCTCCGGGCAGTTCGTGGCCGGGGCGCAGGACGACGAAGGCGACGGGGACCTCGCCCCAGTGGGGCTCCGGCACGCCGACGACGGCGGACTCCAGGATGGCGGGGTGGTTGGCGAGCACGGCTTCGATCTCCGCCGGGTAGAGGTTCTCCCCTCCCCGCACGATGAGGTCCGTGCGGCGCGACAGGAGGGTGAGGCGTCCCTTCGCGTCCAGCACGCCCACGTCCCGAGTCCGCAGCCAGCCGTCGTGGAAGGCGTCGCGCGTGGCGTCGGGCTGGTTCCAGTAGCCGGACATCAGCGTGGGGCCGCGCACCTCCACGTCGCCCTCCTGCCCTTCGCCGAGCGGCGCGCCGTCCGTCCCGACGACGCGGACCTCCAGGCCCGGCAGGGGCGGCCCCGCGGTGCGGCCATCCGCTTCGCCGGGGCGTTCGGTGGTCACCTGGGAGCAGGCCTCGGTGAGGCCGTAGGTCTGCAGGGCGCGGAGCCCGGCGGCGCGGGCCCGCGTGAGCAGCGCCGTGGGGACGGGCCCCCCGCCAATCAGCGCGCACTGGAAGGTGTCGGGCAGCGGGCGGTCCTGCCTCGCGTCCAGCACGCGCTCCAGCGTGGTGGCGACGAAGCTGGCGTGCGAAGCGCCCTCCGCGTCGATGGCGCGGTTGACCGCGTCCGCGTCGAAGCGCTCGTGCAGCAGGAGGCAGCCGCCCTCGTACGCGGTGCGCGTGAGCATGGCCAGGCCGCCGACGTGGAACAGGGGCAGCGTGCCCAGCCAGCGCGGCGCGGGGTGCTCGCCCAGGTTCGCGGCGGAGGCCTCGCACGAGGCACGGAAGGCCCCTTCCGTGAGCACGGCGCCCTTGGGCCTTCCCGTGGTCCCGCTGGTGAAGAGGATGACCCGGGGCGTGTCCGCGTCCCAGGCGCGCGCGGGCACGGAGCTCGGGGTCACGCCGTCTGGGAAGGCCTCCAGGGACTCCGCTCCGGGGAGCCGGTCGCGCAGGGCTTCGAGCGCCAGCGTGAGCCGGGGCTCGACGGCCTCCAGCAGCGGCCGCAGCTCCGCCGGGGTGAGGCGGGCGTTGAGCGGCGCGAACACCGCGCCCAGCCGGCCCAGCGCCCAGAAGAGGAAGGTCACCGCCGGGTGGCTCGTCGACAGCAGCGCCACCCGGTCGCCCTGCCCCACTCCGCGCGCGGCCAGGGCTCCGGTCCAGCGCGTCACCGCTTCGTCCAGCGCGCGGAAGGTCCAGGTCTGATCCGCGAAGCGCAGCGCCTCCGCGTTGGGATGCAGACCCGCGCCCTCGCGGATGGGGCAGTCGTGGATCATGGCCTGGCAGCTCCGTGAGTGGGACGGCCGCGGCGCATGGCTCAGCGGTCCCAGAGGAGGTCCGGGTTCAGTCCCAGCCCGGGCACGTCGCGCAGCCGCACGAGTCCCCCGTGGGGTTGATAGGGATGGTCGCGCGGTTCGTCCACGAAGAGCCGCCCCACGGCGAGCCCGGAGGCCAGCTCTCCCGACGGCAGCGCGGAGGCCAGGTGCGCGGCGCCGGCGCGGGCCACCACGCCGTCGATGGAGCTGGTGACGAACGCGTGCATGCCCAGGTGGGCCGCTCGCAGCGCCACCACCATGGAGGGCAGCCAGCCCCCCCGAGCACCATGGCTTGATCACCACCGCGCCCACCGCGGGCCCGCCGCCCAGGTCCATCGTGAGCAGCGTGCGCACGGCCGCGGGCGTCGCAAGCGTCTCGTCCGCGGCGATGAGACACGGCGCGCGGCGCTGCACGCGCCACAGCGCCTGCAGGTCCTCCGGAGGCGTGGGCTGCTCCACCAGCTCCAGGTCGTACCAGCCCAGCCGGTCCAGGGCGCGGTTGGCCTCGGGTTCGGACCAGCCGCCGTTCGCGTCCAGGCGCAGGCGCACGCGGGGGCCCACGGCCTCGCGCACGGCGCGCACCCGGGCTTCATCCTCGTCCAGCGAGCGGCCCGCGACCTTCACCTTCAGCGTCTGGAAGCCCTCCTCCACGGCCTCTTGCGCCTGCCGGGCCAGCGCCGCCGGCTCCTCCGCGCCCAGCAGCGCGTTGACCAGGACCTCCTGCCGCGCCTCCTCCGCCAGGAGCCAGCACAGGGGCACGCCCTTGCGCTGGGCCAGCAGATCCAGCAGCGCCAGCTCCAGGCCGTGCTGCGCGGCGGGGACGGGCTCCCCGGTGTCGATGAGCCGGATCCGCGCACCGCGCTGGCGCAGCTCCTCGCTGGCCGACGGCACGAGCGTGGCTTCGATGCCCTCGATGCTGTCCTCCAGCGACTGGCCCTTGAGGGAGCTCAGCCACGCGCGCAGCACCGTGTGCGTCAGCGTCAGCGGCTCCGTGCCGAACTCCGGCAGGGGCATCGCCTCGCCCTGCCCCACGCGGCCGTCCTCGTCCCGCAGCCGGATGAGGAACCCGTCGCGCGTGGCGTAGGTGCCCCTCGCCGTCTTCAGCGGGTGGGCCAGCGTGAGGTGCAGCGGAGTGAGCGTCGCGTCGGTGATGCGCATGCCGCCCCTTCAGCGCAGGTACAGCCCGACCGCGAACAGCAGCCCGAACACCATCTGCAGCTTCGCCGTCCCGCCCAGCGCGGGGTTGAGCGCCGCGCCCTCGGCCTTCAGCATCAGCTTCAGCGGCGGCACCACCAGCGGCAGGCTCAGCAGCGGCAGGAAGGCCCAGGCGCTCGCGTAGCCCCGGGCGAACAGCACGAACGGCGTGACGTAGGACGCCACGAGCAGCAGCACGTACTCCGCGCGGCCGAAGCCCTGACCGAAGCGCACCGCCATCGTGCGCTTGCCGGCCTTCACGTCCGTGCTCGCGTCGCGCTGGTTGTTCACCACGATGAGACACGTGCCGATGGCGCCCACCGGCACCGACGCCCACCAGGCCGCCGGGCTCACGACGCCGGCCTGCACGTAGTACGTGCCCGTCACCGCGACGATGCCAAAGAAGATGAGCACGAACAGGTCGCCCAGACCGAGGTAGGCCAGCGGGAACGGCCCGCCCGTGTACGCGTAGCCGCACAGCAGCGAGGCCACTCCGATGGCCACGATGGGCCACCCGCCCACCGAGACCAGGTACAGCCCCACCAGCGTCGCCAGCGCGAAGCACCCGAGGCCCCCCATCAGCACCGCGCCCGGCGCGATGAGCCCGCTCTGCGTCACACGCCTGGGCCCCAGGCGCTCCTCGGTGTCCGCGCCCTTCTTGAAGTCGTAGTAGTCGTTGATGAAGTTGGTGCCAATCTGGATCAGCACCGCGCCCAGCAGCGCCGCGAGCGCGGGCAGCACGCGCCCCACGCCGTCGCCGTACGCGAGCGCCGTGGCCACCAGCACCGGCACCGCGCCCGCCGTCAGCGTCTTCGGACGCACGGCCATCAGCCACGTCTTCAGCGTGGGCCGGGGAGGAGCCGCATCGGAGGGATTGGAAGCCAGGGTGCTCACGGGTGGACGGCCTCTCGCGCCAGGATGGCGGGTTCGAACTGCGGCGCTTCGTACCAGGGCGTCTGGAGGAACGAGAGCACTTCGCGCACGTACTCCTCCGGCGCCTCCAGGTGCGGGGCGTGCGTGACCCCGGCGAAGGCGTGGCGCCACACCACCGGCAGCTCCGCCGCCATGCGCCGCGCCAGGGTCGTGAACTTCACGTCCTGGTCGCCGGTGAGCAGCAGCGTGGGCAGCCGCTGCCGGTGCAGCGACGGCCAGTAGTCCGGCTGCACGCCCAGGCCCAGCGTCTCCAGCGCCCCGGCGAGCCCCTGCGCCGTGCACGCCTTGCGGCGCTCGCGCAGCGCGGCCTGCTCCGGCTCCGGCAGGCGGCGCAGGCCGTCGAAGAGGGGCAGCGCCTCCCACCGCTCCACGAAGGCGTCCACGCCCTTCGCGCGGATGAAGTCCACGAGCTTCGCGTCCGCCTCGCGCCGCTCGGAGCGCTCCTGGCGGCGGTGCAGGCCGGGCGAGCCGCTCTCCATGATCAGCCGGCCGAAGCACTCCGGCGCCTGGACCGCCGCGCCCAGCGCGAGCCTGGCGCCCTGCGAATAGCCGAGCAGATCCACGTGGCCGCCCAGCCCGCGCGCCAGCTGGACGATGGCGTCCACCGTCTCGAGGAAGCCGTCGCGTCCCGTCTTCTCCGGCAGCGGCGTGCGGCCGTGGCCGGGCAGGTCCACCGCCACGACGCGCACGGAGCGGCCGAGCAGCGGACGCAGGTGTCCGAACGAAGCGCCGCTGCCGGTGAAGCCGTGCAGCGCCAGGAGCGTATGGGGGCCTTCGCCCCAGGTGTCATAAGCGAGCGTCACGCCCATGGTCCTTCTCCCAGTGCGGTGGCCATCCGCGTGAAGAGGTGTCGGTGTGCATCCACGTTGGTGGCCCGGTCCACCTGGACCTCCACCAGGTGGAGGCCGCCTTCCAGCCCGGTGTGCACCGCCGCGCGCAGGGCCGCGGGCGTCGTGGGGCGCTGGAAGCGGG